>CALXEM010000001.1 GCA_944387335.1 uncultured Clostridia bacterium
GCAGGGTCGTCCGTTCGAGCCGGACTTCAGGAGCCAGAAAGGCTGATAACCATGCGGTTTATCAGCTTTTTTCGTTATAAAAATATAATGCTATAATAATAAATAGGGGTGAAAAGATGAAATTTAAGTCTAATTACAATATTTTTATTGGTGTTTTATTTGTAGCATTAACTTTGATTAATTTATTTATATATACCGCTGGTTATACATATAGACCTAAAAACTATTTATTTTTTATTATAATTATTTTTGCGATTATTGCGGGAGCGACAGCGTTATCTATAAAGTTAAAGCAATATACAAATAAAATTTCCAAAATTTTTGCGTACATTATGCCAATTCTATCATTGTTATATGCCGTTTCACTAATATTTTCGTTTGATTTAAGCGTTAATTATAAAACATATGATATTGTATATTATGACTTAATGTTTATTTTTTTAATGAGTTCATCATTTTTAATTTTCTTTGTTTATTCTGCTAATAAATGGCTGAAAGTTTGTGCAGGTATTGTTGGTGCTATAACGGCGTCTATATTTGGATTTATGTTTTTTATAAGTTTAATCTTTGCAAATTTTGGAGAGATAAATATTTTACAAGATATTTATTCCCCTAATAATACATATTCTGCTGTAGCAATTTCTTTAGATGAAGGTGCATTGGGTGGTAACAATGTGGTATATGTACGGAATATTCAAAAGGATATAAATTTGTTGATTGGGAATTTAAATTCACAAAGACAACAAATATGGATAGGTGATTGGGGTGATGTGCCAACACTTGAATGGATAGATGATAATAATCTTTTAATTAATAATAAAGAGTATGATGTTGCTGAATTTTTAAATACAAAAAATATAGCTGAATAACTGATACCTATATCGTATACGAGAGCCTTTGGTGAAGAGTATATAATAACACTAAAGGCTATTGTAAAATTTACATTGACAGACGGACAAAACAAGCAATTTACGCGGCATGATAAAAAATTGGAGGTTTTTGTATGTTTTTTATGGACATAGAAAATGATGATGATAGAGAAAAGGTTGTTTTCTTATACAACCAGCATAAAAATTTGATGTACAAAACTGCATACAATATACTAAATGACCATGCTCTGGCTGAGGACGCCGTACATACATCATTTATAAAAATAATAAAAAACCTGCACAAATTAAATGAAAATAATGTTGCTCAGACAAGAAATTTCTTAGTAACTGTATGCAGGAATACCGCGCTTAAAATGATGAAAGATAAGCTTCCGTTAAGTGAAGATGGTATAATAGATACTGGATCAAAAGAAGCAAATAATGAATCAGATGTATTAAATATAGTGATAAGAAGAGAAACTGTAATGCTTATAGCAGAAGCGATAGAGGCGCTTGATCCTATTTATCGGGATGTGTTTTTGTTGCAAAGAGTGCATAACTGCAGTCGCAAGGAGATAGCAGATTTATTAAGCATCAAAGAAGAAACAGTAAAAAAACGTCTGGAGCGTGCAAAACAAAAAATAATTGCCGATTTGAATGGGAGGTGTAAAAATGAAAAAAGAAGAGAGTTCGTTTGAACAAGCCTTTGACATGCTGCTTACAGAAGCGGCAGCTATTGCAGCCGATCATATAGGAAGTAGTATACAAGAGCCTCAGGAGGAAATTGAATTCTCACAGGAGCATAAGCAGAAAATGCAGAGGTTGTTTAAAAGCGAAAAGAATAAGCTGCGTAAAAAGAAGGGAATAAAGTACATAAAACGATGTTTGTGCATAGCGGCGATTATAGCGGCAGTTGCATGTGTAGGGGTAATGAGCGTCAGCGCGTGGAGAGCAAAGATACTTAATTTTATGATGGATATAGGCGGAGCAAACAGTGATTATAGCTACAGCGAAGGAACTGGTTCTTCATATAGCGATGATTATATGACATTAGGATATATACCTGAGGGGTATACGCAGGCAGCAAATGAAGTTGATAAGAGCAATATGTTTATGGTATTTGAAAACGGTGAAAACTATTTTACAGTTACAATAGAAGCCACAGAAGGTAAAGCGAGCATTGATACAGAAGATTCGGTGGTAGAACATATAAGCATAAACGGATATAAAGCAGTATACACGTCGAATAAGAATATAAATATATTAATATGGGGAGATGACAGGTATAGTTATACAATTACTGCTAATATTCCAAAAGAAGAAATTGTAAAAATTGCAGAAAACATAAAAATATAATAAAATTTTGTCCCCAAATCCTCTTTAAAAGGGTTCTATATATAGAAAACTTTTAAGGAGGATTTTTTTATTATGAAAAAAACAAAATTTTTAGTCAAATTAGGAGCTATTTCAATTGCGGCAGTAATGAGTTTGTCAGTGGCATCGGACGGTTATGCATCAGATGATATCGGAGCAGGTGCAGATGGAGGAATATCGGTTCAGAATATTGCTATAACAAAGACTTATAACAATTTACAATTGGGCTTTTGGGGCAAACTGACCTGTCAGGGATCGACGCAGGTTCAGAGGGGTTATTATGCGGAAGTTATAGTGGAGCTTCAGTAATATAACAACGGCTGGCCGACAATACAGACTTGGTCGGACAGTGGGGAATACTATGCCAATGTAAATAAAGACTATTATGTAGCAAAGGGATCATATCGTTTGAAGTTGACGCATAAAGCGTATGACAGCAGCTGGAACCAGGTAGAATCATTCGTAAAATACAGTGATATGGTAACTTATTAAGCATATTGGTTTAGGGGGGCTGTTGCGCTAATGCAACGGCCTCATATATTAAATAT
>CALXEM010000002.1 GCA_944387335.1 uncultured Clostridia bacterium
TGCCTAACACACAGCTTAAATTTTCGCTCACTGTAAGCCACTCAAGCAGTCTGTCCTCCTGAAAGAGCACCGATTTTTTTACATTCGGCATTATAACTTCACCACTGTCAGGCTTTTCTAACGATAGCAAAAGCCTTGTGAGCGTTGTTTTTCCGCAGCCTGAATTGCCGAAAAATACGGTTATTTTATTTTTCTTTATCTCACAGCTGAAGTTTTCCATAACGGTATTGCTGCCATAGGCTTTATATACGTTTTTCAGTCCGCAGTACATATTATCACAAATCCCTTTCAGTGTGTATAAGCTTTTTCCTCAGATATTTTGAAAACAGCAAAAACAGCTTTTCGAGCACAACGCTCAACACTATAACCACAATTGTCCACGCAAACAAATCGACTGTTTCAAGATAAATTTTAGCGTTGTTGAGCTGTACACCTATTGAATTTTTAGGCATACCCAATATCTCCGCGGCAATACCTGACTTCCACGCAAAACCAAGCCCCGTCGTGCACGCCGACAAAAAATACGGAAAGACAGACGGCAGTATTACAAGTCTTAATTTTTTGGATGCTGTAAAGCCGTACACATCGGCCATTTCCAAAAGATTTCTGTCAACATTTCGTATGCCTTGCAGTACATTGCTGTAGACCATTGGCAGCACCATTAAAAACGATATGAATACCGACAGATACGCCGACTTTATCCATATAAGGGCTAAAATAATAAAGGAAGCCACAGGTGTTGACTTTATAATACCCATAGCGGGAGATATAAGGCAATCGGCAAGCTCGGATTTGCCGCATACAACCGCAACGGCTGTTCCGACAATTACCGCAGACAAAAATCCTGCTACTATCCTTAAAAAAGAGCCTGAAACTATCACCCAAAACTCTGACTCTTTTATAAGCTCAAAAAGTCTGTTGGCTGTATCGGGCACTGACGCCACCAAAAGGTCCTTTGAAACTATGTAGTACACAAACTGCCAAAGGAGCAGCCAAAATATGACTGCTCCTATTTTTTTTATAAGGTTTTTCTTGTCTTTAAAAGGATTTTTCATAACCGCAAGTTATCTTTTATAGTAGAAGTCGTTAGCAGGCATTTCTCCGCCTACGCTCTTAGCGTCTGTGTCATAGAGTACCTGCAAAAATCCTGATGCCATTTTCTGCATCTCGTCGCCCTCGGCATATGCGATATTACATCTCGGGATAGCGCTCTTTGCAACATCTTCAGGCATGATGTCATAACCTCCTACAAGTGCAGCGCACTCTTCAACATTTGCGTTTGCAAACTCTACGGACTCTTTGTATTCGTCAAGGAATTTATCCAAAGCTTCTTTGTTGTTCTGAGCAAAATCCTTTGTTACGATTATACAGCCCATAACTACATCGCTTGCACCGTCACAGGCTTTGTTCCACTCTTCTGTAAGGTCGAGCGCTGTCTTTATGTTCTCGTTTTTAGAGGTTACCTGTGTTACAAACGGCTCAGGCAGCATTGCAATCTGGGCGCTGTCATCGGACAAAAGCAGTGTTGCAAGCTCGGAGTGCTCGCTCTTGTATTCGATAGTTACATCTTTTTCAGGGTCAATGCCGTTCTGTTTTAAAATGTAGTTCAAAACATACTCAGGTGTGCTTCCCTGACCTGTTGCGTATATAGTCTTACCTTTAAGACTTGCAACATCGGTTACTTCGCCGCTCTTGTCAACTATATACAGTGTTCCGAGTGTGTTGACATTTGTCATCATTACATTGCCCTCTGTCTTTTTGTAAAGGGTAGCTGCAAGATTTGCAGGTACTGCTGCAATGTCTATTTCACCTGTTGTAATTTTTCCTACAACATCCTCAGGAGCGCCGAACATCTCAAAATTATAGTTGTTTGAAGCTTCGCCTTTGTCGTTTTTGTCCATGAGCTCAACTGAACCTATCGCAGTAGGTCCTTTTAATACAGCGACGTTGATGTCAGTCTTTTCAACCTGCGAAGCCTCGCTGGACGACTGCTGAGACGATGACGACGGTGATGAGCTCGTACTGTTTGAATTTGAGCATGCTGCAAGTGACAAAGCCATTGCGGCAGCTGTCATAAATGCAACGATTTTTTTGAAAGATTTTTTCATTTTTTTCCTTCCTCTCATTTTGTTTTTATATAATGCTTTTATATTAACCGTTTATAATTTATTTAGTCCAAAGCGGCTATATCATAAAGCCTTTTTTTATCTGTTATTTTAAAGGCTTTTTCTGTGTGCTCTATTATCTTTTCCTTTTCCAGAGTATCTATCGCTCTGTAAAGCGACGCCCTACCTATATTCAATGACTGCGCCAGACGGCTGACAGATCCGTTTATATATACTGTATCGCTGTTTTGCGAGTTTTTATTTGTGTTTATACTGTCGACCAAAAACAGTGCCAAGCGCTCCTCGGGAGTTGAAGCGGTAAACGAGTCTATCTTTCTGTTTAAAAAGCAAACTCTGTCCGACATAAACTCAAGGTAATTTACCGAGGTTTTAAAACATTCCCTGAAAATATCCTCAACGTCGTCCCTGCCGAGCATTGCCACAGTACAGTTCTTTGAAGCCGCTATCTCGCTCATTGCAGTGTCGTTTTCGCAGAAAAGCGAAGCCACTCCGAACACCTGCGGCGGTGCTATGTTGTTGAGTACCAACTTTTGACCGTCAGACAACGTCTTATATATCTCAACTTCACCGCTCAAAACTATACCCAAAACGCGGCAGATATTCCCTTTTCCGAATATTGTCTCGCCCTTTTTAAAGCTTATTACCTTTACTCTGTTTTCGAGCAGTTTTTGTATTTTTTCTTCGTCAACGCCTTTAAACAAAAAGCAGTTTTTTAATCCCTGTTCCATACAGCGCCCCTTAAAACTGTCTCAAATGATACACTTTCTACATTATACACCACGATTATTTTTTGTCAATCAAAAATTTAACAATCTTTATTACATCTGCTGTATGTAGTATAATTGTGTAAAGCATCTTGAAAGGAAATTAAGTATAAATGAAGCTTTTTGATAAATTAAAGGACTATTCCGAAACTGATTTTTACCCAATGCACATGCCGGGACATAAACGCAATTCAGATATGATGAATGCACCTCTTTTATGGCAATATGATATAACCGAAATCGACGGGTTTGACAATCTGCATGACGCTAACGGTATTTTAAAGGACTCCCAGCGAAGAGCCGCCGATTTATTCGGAGCAAAGCACACTTTTTTCTCGGTAAACGGCTCAACTGCGGGAATATTGTCAGCAATCAGAACGTGCGCCATAATGCGTAAAAATTCCTCACAGCCACCCCGCGCGCTCATACAGCGAAACTCACATAAATCAGCATACAACGCTCTCGAATTATGCTTTGTTGACGCCATATTTATTTCGCCTGAATTTTCATCTGAATACGGAATTTTCTCATCCGTGTCACCGCAAAAGGTGGAGGAAGCCTTTTTAAAATACCCGGACATTGCGTTCTGCCTTGTTACAAGCCCATCATATGAGGGAATTGTAAGCGACATAGCATCAATATCCGAGATTGTCCATAAGCACGGCGCTATCCTTATTGTGGACGAGGCGCACGGCTCTCACATGAGCTTTTCCGATATGTTTCCGAAGTCCGCGGTACACTGCGGCGCCGATATAGTCATTCAGAGCCTGCACAAGACATTGCCGTCACTTACTCAGACTGCACTTGTCCATATATGCTCTGACAGAATAGACAGAAAAGCGCTCGCACGTCAGCTATCTGTCTTTCAGACAAGCAGTCCGTCGTATATTCTGATGAGCAGTATAGACGAATGTGTGTCCATGCTGTCCGAGAATGCCGATAAACTCTTTGACCGTTATTCAAAAAGACTCTTTAGCTTTTATGATAAAACTGAAAATTTAAAAAATCTGCGTATCCTGCCGAATTTGGGCATTGAAAACGCCTTTGCAAAGGACGCTTCAAAAATTGTAATAGATGCCTCCCTGACTTATATATCTGGAGCCGAGCTTTCAGACATACTTCGCAGAAAATATCACATAGAATGCGAGATGTGCAGTACAAGCTATGTGCTAGCCATGACAAGCGTGTGTGATACCGACACAGGCTTTGACAGACTTTACAATGCACTGTACGAAATAGACAAATTCCTCACCCGCTCTGACACTCATAAGGATTATCCGATTTATACAAACGTACCGCAGAGATATTGCCTTATTTCAGATGCTGTAAAAATGAAGACCCGTGACGTTAAAATTACAGACAGCGCAGGCTGTGTCAGCGCCGACTATATGCGGGCTTATCCGCCGGGAATACCGCTTATTGCACCGGGAGAGATTATCTCAAATGAGCTTTTGGAGTATGTAAACTATGCACAGAAATGCGGCATAGACATCCACACATCGTTTTCTGACAGCGGATTTATAAGTATTTTCGATATAAAATTAAAATGACTTTTAACCCCTCAACATATACCGCTTGTATTGACATCGGGCGCATAATATGGTTCAATATTTATATGAGTGCCGTTCTTTTTTACGGCACGCTCACTATTGCAAAAGGAGTGAATATTCAATGAAACACATTCAGACACTTGAGACTCGTGATCTGGCTGCTAGCGCTAAAAACGGCGGTTGCGGTGAGTGCCAGACTTCCTGTCAGTCCGCTTGCAAAACTTCCTGCGGTGTAGCTAACCAGCAGTGCGAAAATTGCAGCGAGGATAAATAAGTCAAGACTCAAAAAATGTCGCTGCCAAACCGCTTTATAAGCGGTACGGCGGCGCTTTTTTTGCGATTTCACTCAAAACGGCAATAACAGTTTTTACTTATGAAAGGACACAAAACAAAGATGATACATCAGTATAAATTAAACGGATACAATATAGTGCTCGATGTTTACAGCGGCTCTGTTCATGTCGTGGACGACGTTGCATACGATATAATCGCTATGTACGAGACAAACACAAAAGATGAGATTATAGACGCAATACTCAAAAAATACGCTGACAATCCTGAAGTAAACAGAGAGGAAATCCTCGAGATAATCGACGGTATAGATGATTTAAAGAAAAACGGCAAACTCTTTGCCGAGGATAAATACGCAGGTCTTGCAATAAACTTTAAAAAGAAAAACAATGTCATAAAGGCGCTGTGCCTGCACGTTGCACACACTTGCAACCTCACATGTGACTACTGCTTTGCAAGTCAGGGTAAATATCAGGGTGAAAGAGCTTTGATGAGCTTTGAGGTTGGTAAACAGGCAATAGACTTTCTCGTTGCAAACTCAGGCACACGCAGAAACCTTGAAATAGACTTTTTCGGCGGCGAGCCGCTCATGGGCTGGGACGTTGTAAAACAGCTTGTAGCATACGCCCGCAGCATCGAAAAGGAAAAGAACAAAAACTTCCGCTTTACTCTCACAACAAACGGCGTGCTTGTTGACGATGAGGTTATCGAATTCGCAAACAAGGAAATGCACAATGTTGTTTTAAGCCTTGACGGACGCCGCGAAATACACGACCGTCTGCGCCGCACTGTAAATAACAAGGGCAGCTATGACATAATCGTGCCGAAATTCCAGAAATTCGTAGAGAGCCGCGGAAACAAGGGCTACTATGTAAGGGGAACATTTACACATGACAATGTTGACTTTACAAACGATATATTCCATATGGCTGATTTAGGCTTTACTGAGCTATCCATGGAGCCTGTTGTATGCTCTCCTGACGAGCCTTATGCTCTGACAGAGGAAGATTTGCCAAAGCTGTTTGAGCAGTATGAAATACTTGCAAAGGACATGCTGCGCCGTCAGAAAGAGGGCAAACCGATAACCTTCTATCACTACATGATAGATTTAACCGGCGGTCCCTGCATCTATAAGCGTGTAACAGGCTGCGGCAGCGGTACAGAGTATATGGCAGTTACCCCTTGGGGCGAGCTCTTCCCGTGCCATCAGTTCGTAGGTGACCCTGCATATAGTTTGGGAGACGTTTGGAAAGGCGTTACAAACACAGCTGTTCAGGATAAATTCCGTATGTGCAACGCATATGCTCGCAAGGAGTGTCAGGACTGCTGGGCTAAGCTCTACTGCTCCGGCGGTTGTGCGGCTAACTCCTACCACGCTTCAGGAGATATTACAGGTATATATGAATACGGCTGTAAACTCTTTAAAAAGCGTATGGAATGCGCTATCATGATGAAAGTTGCCGAACAGTTTGATAAATAAGTAAAAATTTAATTATATAAAAAAGCTCTGCACAAAATTGTGCAGAGCTTTTTTATTGTCTTTTTCTGTACTCAGACGGAGATAAGCCGAATTGTTTTCTGAACATTCTGCTGTAATAAAACTCGTCGTTAAATCCGCACTTTGACGAGATTTCCCTTACCGTTAAATCGCTTTCCATGAGCATACTTTTGGAATATTCCAGCTTTAGCTTTATGCAGTAATTTATAGGAGATAAACCCGTCATCTTTTTAAAATTTTCACTCAGACATGATTTTTTAAGCTTTGAAACAGAACACAGTGAGCTCATTGTATGATGCTCAAACGGATTTTTATGTATATAATCTATCACTTTTGTTATGCGCACATCATTAGCAGCTGAAATCTCTTCTTTTACATACATCAGTTTATATATTGTGTAAATTATCTCGCTTATAAGCAAATCCTGACGCCATTCAAACATATACTCTTTGCTATTCCACGTCTTTAATAGTTCAGACAGAAGCTCTGGTATTTTGACATTTCCCTTTATATTAAATATATCAGGTAAATTGAGTTTATTTTTATTCTCCTCAAACGAAAAATGAACGCCGTAGAACTCCATAAACGGCTCTTTGTCTACACACAGACTGTGTTTTATGCCGGGATAAAAATATACAACATCGTTTTCCGACACTTCTACTGTCCTTTTATCGTAAATTATCTTCCCTTTCCCCTTTGTTATAAAGACAAGCTCATGGTTGTTTATTGTCCTTTGAGGTATGTTCCAGCCGCTGTATGTCTTTCTGTAAACCGCATAATCTACCTGTGCAAAAATCTTGTTCATAATACATTCACCACACAAAATTCAACGGAAAATAATCCATCTAACAGTTAAAAAGCTATGGAGTTATTATGGATTTTAATATAATGTTTTATCAAACATATAAATATTATAGCAAGCTGAGGTGTTTTATACAATGTTATTTGACAGAGAACAATATATTTCACACATGCTCTTTCAGGGTACATCGGACGAGATATTCTGCGAGCTTTTCGGTCCTTTGATAGGTCTTGAATACGAGTGGAAAGCACAGGGGGCAAGCGATGATGAGTTAAACCTGTCCGCATTTGGATTTGACGGAGTAAAATATGTCGACATCGGCTGTACTATGGGAGCTGTCACCGGAAAATCATCTATTATACTCGAAGACAACGAAATTCACACCATATCAATAGACTATATGGGCAGACACCAGCGACTTTGCAAAAACAGCGCTACAATTCCTCTGCCGCTCGATTACCCTGTTAAGGATTTCGACGACTGGCTTAAAATAAAGCACTGGTACGAATTTGACGAAAGCCGTATAGACTATGAAAAGCTAAAACAGGCAAAAAAATTAAGAGATAAAGGTTACCTTGTCACAGCTCATATCCCCGGCGGATTTGACGAACCGCGACAGCTTATGGGAGAGGAGGAATTATGCTGTGCATATTACGAACAGCCCGAACTTATAACGGATATTTTAGACACCATTTCAGCCACAGCGCTTAAAATATTTGAGCGTGTAAACGAAATAGTTACAATAGACCACTTAGGCGTGCACGAGGATATGGCGGGAAAATCAGGTCCGCTGGCAGGACCTAAACAGGTAAACGAATTTATAAAACCGTATTACAGACGCATTTGGGACGAACTTTCACTACAAGGTACCAAGCTGTTTTGTCAAGACAGTGACGGCAACATGAACAGTGTAATAGATGCGTTTATAGACGCTGGACTCAATATAATGTATCCTTTTGAGCCTGCCGCAGGAATGGATATGGTAAAGACAAGGGAAAAATATAAAAACAAGCTTGCGATAAAGGGAGGAATTGACAAACATGTTCTGCGCCGCAGCAAAGAAGAGATAAAAAAAGAGCTTGAATATAAGCTATGTGACACAATGCGCGGCGGCGGAACGGTATTTGCAATAGACCACAGAATTCCAAACGGAACACCGCTTGAAAATTATCGGTTTTATGTCAAATATGCAAAGGAGCTTCTCGGCAAAGAGGATGGAAAAAAATCCGATTTTATAAGAATGGCGTTTTAAAACATATTGACAAGAGCAACCATATAATGATAGCCTTAAAATAATAATCATTCAATATTAAGGGGGTGTTTTATTTGAAAATCGGCGTCATTGGCTGCGGACTTCGTGCTGCTGTAATGTTAAAGGCTTTTAAGCCATTCGGTGAGCTTGTCACTCTTGACAGCATATACGACATAAACCGTGAAAAAGCTCTCAGTGAGCTCAAAAAAGTAGATGTGGACGCATCTAACGTACATTTCTGCGACACTCTTGAGGAGCTTTTGGACGAAAGAGAGCTCGATGGTGTAATTGTAGGCACAAACTGCGCTACACATACACAGTTTGCTGTCGAGGTTATGAAACGCAATATTCCAATGTTTTTGGAAAAGCCTGTCTGCATAAACTATGAGCAGTTTGAGGAGCTTTCAAAAGCTGCCGCAGATTATAAATCACAGGCTGTTGTTTCTTTCCCGCTCAGAGGCACTCCACTTTGTCTTGAGGCAAAGAGAATTATCGACAGCGGTATTTTGGGTGAAATTCAGCAGGTGCAGGCATACAACAACGTGCCTTACGGCGGAGTTTACTTCCACAACTGGTACCGCAACGACTCCATTACAGGTGGACTTTTCCTTCAGAAAGCCATACATGACGTTGACTACATATCATATCTTTTAAACGATGTGCCTGTTCAGTGCGCAGCAATGGAGTCAAAACAGATTTTCAAAAGCAACAAGCCTGCGGGACTCAAGTGCAAGGACTGCGACGAATACTACACATGTCCTGAAAGCCCGTTTGTTCACATCAAAAACGGCACAGAATCTGAAATTGACGGCGAATACTGCTGTTTTGCAGAGGATACAGGCAACCACGACAGTGCAACAATAATGCTCAGATGCGCTTCAGGCCGCCACATCGTATATACTCAGAACTTCTTTGCAAGAAAGCATGCTCAAAAGCGCGGAGCACGTTTCTTGGGATACGACGGCACTATGGAGATGGACTTCCCGTCCGGTACAATAAAGGTGTACTCACACAGACTGCCTGAAACTCAGACAATTACACTGGACCAGTCCGGTCTCGGACATTTCGGCGGTGATCTCTTCCTCGCTGAGAGCTTTATAGAGGTTATGAAAAATCCTGACAAGCCGTCAAAAGTACCGCTTTCCGCAGGTATTATAAGCGCTGGAATGTGTCTTGCTGCAAAATCTTCCGCACAGAAAAACACGTTTAAGGACATCGTTTTTGCTGAGCACATTTTAAGCAAAGACCGTAAGGTAAGATAAGGTTTATCTCAATAACCGGTATTATAAAAGGCATTGCAGAGTTTTCTGCAATGCCTTTTGTTTTAGTTTGTAATTATCATATCTCAAACTCAATATAATACTGTTCTGTTATACTGCGATTTTCGGAACTGATTTCCTTGACTACTCTGTATTTTCCTTTCGGAAGTTCACCGTATCTGTATTCCCATTTCAGATTAAATTCACGTGCTCTTTCTGTTGTAATTAAATTGCTAATCATATCCCAAAAGGGGCTTTGTTTTTCTTCAATCGCGCTCCATTTTCCGTCTTTGAACTGCTCAATATCATACATTGTACCTGTTACAGCTTTTTCTCCGCCAGAGTCATCCAACTTTTGCACAACAAGAACCATACCCTTATTTGTTATACTTTCCGCCATGAATTCTATCCCTAAGGTATTGTTTCCCGAAGCTGTGTAAAATTCAACTTTTTTATCTTTATCACAGCCTGACAACAACAGCATAGGTATACTCAAGATTACGGCTATAACAATATGAGAATATCGTTTCATAAAAAGCACCTGCCTCTTTACTGAACCTCTGTTCCTCCCCACTCTACAACAGTAAAGCCTTTGCGTTCAAATGGATTTATTTCAGGCTCTTCTATATCAATCGGTTCATTTAACGCCTTATAGGCCATAAATACACGCAGTACGGAGTCGGGTTTTGGAGTTATATCCAAAACAGCGTGCTCGGTATATCTATCTGTCTGAAATGTGAT
>CALXEM010000003.1 GCA_944387335.1 uncultured Clostridia bacterium
CACAAACGATACAACTATCGTTGTAGATGCTAATGGAAGAATACAAAACAATAATATAGTAATTAAATTTTTTTCTTCTTTTTTGTTAGGTTTAATTACTTTTGCCGTAATTACGATAACTAAAAAATAAATGATTTTGCTTAATATCGAAAAAGATACCATAGCTACAAAATTATATGTATATGCAGCATAGTCTTTAAAAATAGCAGTAAGGAAAAGTACGACTAGATATTCTGTACAAGACATAATAAACGTCATATACAAAGTATGTAAAATAGCCGTAAATATCCCACATTTATAAGACAATAATATGATAACTACATTTACGATAACAAATGATGCAGCATTAACAATAAAAACTGTAGAATCAAAAATGGAAAACAAAATAAAATATCCAATAAGAAAACACAAATGTATAAAGCTGTTTTTCTTTTTCTTCTCAAATAATAAATCGAAATATAGTTTTGCCGTCATTGCTTCTGCCAAAAATACGACAGCATAGCATAAATTTTCAAACATCATTTCATGCTCTCCAAATACATTATGTATTTATCCTTAAACTCTGTGTATCTTCTTTTTGCAAGATATACGGTCTTTTCCTGTCCTTTAAACTTCAAAATTATTGTATCCTTATCAAACGATGAAACATATTTCATATTTATAATAAATCCCCTGTAAGGCTCATAAAAGCACGGCAAATTGAGCTTTTCCGCCCATTTTTCAATCCTGTCAACAGTTTGGTAAAGCTCGTCTGTCACACATATAAATGTTTTTCTGCCCACCTTTTCCAAATACACAATTTCGTCAGAAGAACACGTAATAACACCATCCTTCATTTCAACAGCAATTTTCTTTGTCTCAACGCTCAACTGATAAAGTGCATCCTTTAAGTTTCTGAAAAGGCGATTTTTATCCACCGGCTTGGACAGATACCTGAAAACATGAAATCTCATTGCTTCGTCCAGATAATCCGGATATGAGGTCACAATAAATATCTTAGTATAAGCATTTTTGCGTTTAAGGTATTCTCCCACATAAATTCCGCTTATTCCCGACATCTCTACATCTAAAAAAGCTATGTCCGCATATTCATCATTATTTACTACATCGTCTCCGCTCGTGTACGCGACATATTCCGGCTGTTTTAATCCGTTCTTGCTAAAATATTCGGCTACACTGCTCTTAATTTGACTCAGAATTTCAGCATTGTCATCACAAAAAAGAACTCGCATTTTTTACCCCTGCTTTTTAAAATATCCGCTCATAATTACAAAATGTTCAATATGACTATTATATCAAAATCAAATATAATTGTCATCATTCCACACCTTTGAACGGCGCTCCGACATAAATTTCACCATGGCTTCAATTACCTCTATATCCTCTTTAGAACATATACGCAATCCGTCTATTATGTTTCTCGGAACATTATTCGAATACATGCTGCCCATTAGCAGATAATCGGGTGTTACCTTTAAAGCGTTGCAAATCGCCACAAACACCTCTAAACTCGGGGTTTCTTTTCCGCGTTCTATACCGGAAAGATAATTTGGTGATATACCTATCTCCTTTGCAAAGGCGTTTTGTTTTACGCCTAAATTTTTGCGTCTTTCCGATATTCGCTTTCCCATCTCTAAAAAATCAGTTTTCATTGTTGTATTTTCTTCCTTTTTTGTTAATAATAAATTGTTTTAGAATTGTTTTGCATGAAATTGCCTTTTAATTTCACATTGTATTTCTGAATAATTCTGATATATATTATCATATTTCCTCTAAAAATGCAAATTACGACAATATAGCTCTGTTTTCATCATCTTAAAATTTTTTGTAGATATTTTCAGTTAGGTGATGATATAATCTAGACATATTAAAAATATTTTAAAATTCTTTTTTAGAGGAGGGGTTTTATGAAAACCTTAAAATCAACAATTAACAAAATTATTCCTGCGGTAACTGCTTGCCTTACTTTTGTTCTTTTTGTAAGCGCTAACTCAAATTCATCTTTGATGATTCATCAGCCAAAAGCACCTAAGGGTATCGAGCGTTTCAGCAAAATTAAATGATTGAAAAGCTATCCAAAAAGGCAGTGGCGTGGCTTCTGAATGCAGGAGCTATTTCCGCTGACGACTGTGAACTTTATGAGTACGCGGTTTATAGCGTTTTGTTTACCTTGACCCCGCTTTCGTGGGTATTTATAATAGGTTTAATTTTAGGCATGCCCCTACAGGGAGTTTTGTTCTTACTTCCTTTTTTGTTTATCCGCAAATTCAGCGGAGGCTTTCATTTCAAATCGCCTGCCGCATGTTTTGTAACTTCTATAACCGTTCTGACGTTATTTTTACTGATGATACGGTATGTTCTCTTTCAGCAACTTTATATAGTATGTTCTGTTGCTGTTGTCATTTCTATTGTTTCTTTGTTTCTTTTGAGTCCGATTGACTCTGAAGCTCGTAGACTTTCCTTAAAAGAGGAAAAGGTCTTCAGAAAAGCCGTGATAATTATATCGCTTTTGGTATTTTCGATATATGTTCTGCTTATGGTGCTTAATTGTTATTATTATGCTGTTCCAATAGGTGCAGGACTGATTTTGCCGGCTTTTTTACAGCTTCCATGTCTGTTTATAAAAATATTCAGACTACAAAACGCCTAAAAGTACAAAACTTTATATTTTAAAGCTTTTTGTACTCAATGCCGTTTAAGGCTCTCAAAATGCTATCTACTTTTTTTAGAAATACGATATCCCCAAAAAATCAGACTGCGTTTCTTTTGAAAACACAGTCTGATTTTGTTTTATATATGTACTTTTCTACACAACTATATTCAAACAACGTTTCTCATAGATTTAAGTCCGGAAAAGAATATATACCTGTCAAAAAAGGCTGTGACATTCACAAGGAACGTCACAGCCTTTTTTACTCCGATAAAAATATTTCGTTGGCTTTTTCTTCTGAAATCACTTCGTAGTCAACCATGCTTTCGAGAACCTGCTTCATTCGCTGTTTTGCGAGCTGAGGATTTACATCAATCGAATATGCAGACGGTGCATTCGGCAACCCCGCCAGCATTATTGCCTCATAATCTGTAAGCTCCATAGGTGTTTTTCCGTAATAGCCCTGAGCGGCGTCATAAATACCGTAATATCCGCTTCCGAAACATATCGTATTGACATACAGTTCGAATATCTCCTCTTTGCTGCACTCCTTTTCCAAATCCCATGCGGCAAAGACCTCTGCAACCTTTCTCTCAAGCCTTTTCTCCTGAGTAAAATATTCGTTCTTCATAATCTGTTGCGTAATTGTGCTTCCGCCCTCAACAAAGGAAAATGCACGGATATCATTCCAAAGTGCACGGCATATTGCCAAATAGTCTACTCCGTTGTGCTCAAAAAAACGTTTGTCCTCTACCGAAATAACCGCATCTATATAAATTTCAGGAAGTTCATCGTATTCTACAAAATTTTCATCATCCTGAATTGATTTAACCATCTCACTTATAGGGATGTTTTGCACAGCTTCCTTATACATTTTGTATCCGCTGATTCCAAAGCATACAGATACTATCATAGCTACTGCAAGCACAATAGACATAAAACATGTAGTTATTTTTAAAAAGCATTTTATTATCATCTTCAAGCATTTTCCTCCTTTCAGGTAAATTTCAAAGTAAATATTGTTATTTTACTCATTTTCGTCACGCATGCCGCTGACGATTGAAAAATATGAGCGCGATGTCACTCTATATACTATCATATAGAACACTGCAAATACCAGATAACAGCAAAATGTTACAGTTATTAAAAACTTTGCGTCCATAATGCCGAACAACAACAGAAGCTTTCTTATAAGAGGAAATGCAAAGGCAAGGTGAACGCCTGATGTTATAAGCGGCATAAAGAACACTGTTAAAATCTGAGAATTTATACTCTTTTTAATCTCTTTCTTTGTCATACCGACCTTTTGCATTATCTCAAATCTCGATTGGTCCTCATATCCTTCGCAAATCTGTTTATAGTAGATAATAAGTACAGCGGCAAAGGTAAACACTATACCGAGCAGCACACCCAAGAAGAAAAGTCCTCCATACATTCCGTAAAATCCGGCACGCTCTTTTGCAACACCATCTGTAATGATATGGAAATAAGAAAACTCATCTGTATTTTCTTCCGATTCAGAGAAACGTTCAGTAAGCTGCTCCTGTATTGTAATTTGTGTATCATCATCGCACGGTAAATCAAATCCATAGAACCAGTGATATGATACTAAACTTATCTCATCATCACCTAATTTATAATTTTCAAGCGGTTGTACAAAGTCACTTAAATCCTCAACAAAAATATACATTGTCGGAAATACCTGCATTGAATCTATACCGTTATCTACAAAATCTTCTGCATGTTTTTTTATTTTGTAGGATTCATTTTCTCCTACTTGAATGGTATCCTCTTCATATTTTATATCTTTTGTTGTATATATTATAGCTTCATTTTCATTAAGTGTCTCATCTTTGCCCATAAGCTCATTATAATCTGACAGCGGAACAATAAATATCTGCCAAATATCGCCCATCAGATCCATTCTGTTTTCATATATAGATGAATCAACTTCAATTCTATTGTTGTCGATTATACCTCCGAATGCGGCAGTACGGTAAATTAAAGTATTTTGTACTTCGGTTGAATTCTCCTGTACTGTCTCATCAACTATTTCTATTGTTTTTTCCGTCTGCTCACCGTATAACATCTCTACACTGCTCGCAGACGCGTCTATGTTTATGTTGCGCGGATAACGCTGGCGCAGACTGTCCTCCACACCGAAATACAGACAAACCGTTGAAGAAACCATTACAAGCACCATAGTACACAAAATACATATAGACGCCAAGCCCGCTCCGTTGCGCTTCATACGGTACATCATTGAAGAAACTGATACAAAGTGATTTGTCTTATAATAATAGCGTTTGTTTTTCTGTAAAATACGGCAAATTGTTACCGAGCCTGCAATAAACAGCAGATATGTTGCAATTACAACCATAACTACCGCAACAAAGAAAAGCAGCATTGCGGTTATCGGGTCTTCAATGCTGACCGCCATATAATATGCCCCTGCCAATATAATGGCGCCTACAAGAGCTATAAGCCAGTTTGCCTTCGGCGGTTTTTCTCCTGCATTCTCGCTGTGTAAAAGCTGTATTGGATTTGTAAGATGAATTTGTCTTAGCGTATTGAGGTAGATAAGGAGAAAAATAGCGGCAAAAAGAGTAACTGTATTAGCAATAGAATTGAGTCCTACTGTAATTTCAAATACGGCTTCGGAATGTAAAATCTTTAGCATACACAACTCTGCAAATTTAGATAATAAAATTCCGAAAAACAGTCCTGCAAATATTGTTATTGCCGCAATAATAAGCGTTTCCCAAAACAATACGACAGCCAAATGCTTTTTGCCCAGTCCTAAAATATTATAAAGTCCGAACTCCTTTTTTCTTCTGCGTATTAAAAATGAATTTGTGTAAAATAAAAATATTACCGAAAAGACAGCCATTACTCCGACGCCCATCTGTAAAAACCCCTGCATTGTCGTTCCGCCACTTATATTTCCGAAAGTTTCAGATGTACTGAGAAATGAGATAATATAGCACATCATAACTGTTCCGATACAGGTGAGCATATACGGCAGATAGAGCTTTTTATTTTTAACTATGCCTGTCCATGCCAATGTGCGGTAGAGTCCCTTTTTCATCTGTGCTCACCGCCTGTCATAAGCATAGTCAACGTATCTGAAATTTTTTGATACAGTTCATTGTCTGTGCTATTTCCGCGGTAGAGCTGATGATATACTTCACCGTCTTTTATAAACAGCACTCGTCCCGCATGGCTTGCCGCCTTTACAGAGTGAGTGACCATTAAAATTGTCTGTCCTCTTTGATTTATACTGCTGAACAGCTTTAACAGTTCATCGGTTGCCTTTGAATCCAAAGCGCCTGTCGGCTCATCGGCTAAAATGAGTCTCGGTGAAGTTATGAGCGCTCTTGCAACTGCGGCACGCTGTTTTTGTCCGCCCGAAACCTCATACGGATATTTCTTTAAAAGAGATGTTATGCCAAGCTGCTGTGCTATCGGTTCTAGTCTTTTCTTCATTTCGTCAGGGCTTTTGCCTGAAAGCACAAGCGGAAGATAAATATTGTCCTCCAAAGAAAACGTGTCAAGCAAATTAAAATCCTGAAATACAAATCCCAAATAATCACGGCGGAAAGCGGCAATATCTGAATCTTTTATTTTTGAAAGCTCCTTTGAATCCAGACGAACACTTCCAGATGTCGGCTTATCCAAAGCGGCAAGAATATTCAAAAGCGTTGTCTTACCTGAACCCGACTCACCCATGATAGCAACATATTCGCCCTCTTCTACCTGAAAGCTGACATTTGAAAGCGCCTGTACAGGGTTTCCTCCGAATCGCGTGGTATATATTTTTTTAACTGAATTGACTTCCAACATACTCATATGTTTATTCCTCCTTTTGTTTTTGCAAGCTTATTGTAACAAAAAGAGGAAATGCACCGCCATCGATTCGACTTACATTTCCCCCTGAATTTCTTACACTTTTGTAAGAATCATTCTACTTGTATCTTTTCATGCTGCATACATATGCTGACGGTTGTTCCGTTATCCAAAGAGGAATTAACGCTTATCCGGTGCCCCAAATTATCGCATATTCTCCTGCACAGATAAAGTCCTATTCCGCTTGCCTTTTTATCGCTTCGCCCGTTATAGCCCGTATAGCTCTTTTCAAACACACGCGGCAAATCCTCTGGCGCAATCCCTATTCCTGTATCCTTTATGCACAGTGTCATGGGCTCTTTATACTCAATGGAGATACTGCCGCCCTCTTTTGTATATTTAACTGCATTCGAAAGCACCTGCTCTATTACAAAGCAAAGCCATTTTTCATCAGTGAGCACCTTTTCTTGTATAGGTGAGTAGCTGTGCTTCAGCTTTTTTCTGATACACTGACCTGCAAATTTTCTTCCCGCTTCTTTTATAACTTTATCGAGCTCGGTTTCTTTAAAGACATAGTCCTTTGAAACGGAATCAAGACGCAAAAACGCCAATACCATTTCAACATACTGCTCTATGCGCTGTAGTTCTTCCGTAAGCTGTCTCGAAAGCTCAGAATCCTCGTTTTGCAGTGTAAGTCTCATTGCTGCGATAGGCGTCTTTATCTGGTGTGCCCAGATAGTGTAATAATCTATCATGTCCTGATAGTGCCTTGTCATATCAGTTCTGAGCTGACGCTGCTGGCTTCGCAAAGCGGATATAATCGCCTGATAGTCCTCATCATCCTGCGACTGTATTTTGGGCAAATGCTCCATAAGCTCTGCTGACATACGGCTTATCTCAGAGAGTTTATCGTGTTTTTTCTTAACTTTTACAATATCATAAAAAAGGAAAATCAATCCGAGTACAGTGCAGATAGACACAGGATATATAACCGCCTTAATCGGAAGATTATAGACAAAAAATGTGCTCAGGAATATAAAGGAGAATAAAGCGAAAATCAAAATTGACCTTTTGCGCTGTTTTATATACATTTCAAGAAGTTCCAAACCAAAGCACCCCTATCCAATCAAATAACCGACGCCGAATTTTGTAGTTATAAAGTTTTCAAGTCCCGCCGCGTCAAGCTTTTTTCTCAGACGATTGACGTTCACTGTCAAAGTGTTCTCATCCACAAAGCTGTCTGTCTCCCAAAGACGCTCCATCAGCTTTTCTCTGCTGACTACCTTTCCCTTGTTCTCCATAAGCGCAGACAAAATCCTGTATTCGTTTTTTGATAAATCTATAATCTGTCCGTTATAGCTAAGTGTGTTCTCGCCTGTGTTTAAAAGCGCTCCTCTGTGCTCCAATACAGGCACAACTGCGGCAAAATCATACGTTCTGCGCAACATTGCCTGAATTTTCGCTGTCAATACGCTTTGGTCAAACGGTTTGGCAATAAAGTCGTCGGCTCCCATATTCATAGCCATAACTATATTCATATTGTCGGAAGCTGAGGAGATAAATATAATCGGAACCTTTGAGACTTTTCTTATCTCACTGCACCAATAATATCCGTTAAAAAACGGTAGAGATATATCCATCAATATTAAATGCGGGTCATATTCGGCAAACTGAGCCATAACATTTCTGAAATCATTTACACACTGTGCGTCCAAATCCCACATTTTAGTCTGTTTTTCAATAGCTGAGGCAATTACAGGATCATCTTCAACAATTAAAATTCGGTACATATACTAAAACCCCTTTGTATGTAAAAATGCCGATATTATATTCTATCAGAGCCGTTTAATCGGCGGTATCGTTTTTATCTGTACAGTTTATATATTAGTATATCGGCAGTTAAACGTCAAACTGAATGAATATTCTTTAAAAATTGTCTGTACTCTCCCGCTCGCCGCAAATATCAAGCGAATATATGTCATCAAACGCAATTTTTACGCCGTTCTCCAAAAGTATGAAATGCTCTGTTCTGCTCAGCTTTTTTACACGGCATTCCGCCGTTATATATTCTCCGCCCGATTTTCTCTCGTCTTTCTTAAAATATGTTACGTTTATCATCGGTTGGTTTAAAATTTCATCCGCAATAATGTTGATACGCTCGTTGATTATCTCTTTTTCATATTCGTCCGGCTCGCGTTTTTCACATGTTGTGCGCGCAGTCTCCCTTATTACAGCAGAATATCCTGTCAGCGCAGAAAAAGGTGCAAACTGCGCCGCACGGTCATGTCTTGACATTCTCGGTCGGCAGGATGAGACATGGTGCGGCGCAGTTTGCACCTTTTTCTGCGC
>CALXEM010000004.1 GCA_944387335.1 uncultured Clostridia bacterium
AAAATATTACATGATATGATGTAATGATAAAGAAAAAAAAAGCGATTTTGAAAAGAGTAAAGAGGAGTTAAAACAAGCACTTGATAAAAATAAAAAAAAAAAAAGCAGTTTTGAAAAGTAAGGAGCGATTTGGTGATAAATAACGGAAATACAGTAAGTATAATAATACCTGTTTATAACGCACAAGACTATTTATCTGAATGTATAGAAAGTGTTTTAAACCAAACTTTTGAAAATTGGCACATGATACTTATAAACGACGGTTCTTCTGACAAGTCACTGTGCATATGTGAAAAATATGCCTCAAACGATGACAGAATAATGGTTGTAAATAAGGAAAACAGCGGTGTTTCCGATACAAGAAATGTCGGAATAGATGACGCTGACGGAGATTTTATCATTTTCCTTGATGCCGATGACAGAATAGCGCCTAAAATGCTTGAAAAGCTTGTAGACAGAATAACAGAGACATCAGCTGATATATGTGTGTGCGGTTTTTCAAAATTTGATGAAAATAATAAGACTGTAAAGTGGGAAGCACTTGACGGAGTATGGCATGGAGACGACTTTTTTAATATGTTTGGCAAGCTGTATGATATGACACTGCTCAGCGGTCCATGCTTTAAAATGTACAGGACAAAAATTATAAAGGACAATAATATTTTATTTGATGTAAATCGCTCATTGGGTGAGGATTTGACATTTAATCTTCAGTATTATGAGCACTGCACTTCGCTTGCCTGTATTCCGGAGCCTATGTATGAATACAGAACAGTAAAGAATACATCTCTTTCAAATAAATTCAATCCAGGTAAATCCGAAATACAGTACGAGCTGTATAGTCAGGTGATAAATTTCTGTGAAAGACATAACTGCCTTGAGAACAATCTCGGATATATAAATAAGGTGTTTTTCAGGCAGACATATGTGCAGATACAGGACATTTTTTCATCTGATAAGACTTTTTCTGAAAAAAAGATGCTTGTAAACGGCATTTTAGATAAATACATGACTGAGCAGCTTTTATCCAGCTTAAAGGAGTTGACAAAACACAATAAACTTGTTGTTTCGCTTATGAGGAAAAGGGCAGTTGTACGGTTATTTATGCTTGTAAAGGTGAAGAATATTATAAAAAGTATAAAATAGCCTACGAGAAACAGGGGGGTTGACATTGAATAAAATTAAGACTTTTTTAGAAGACACAATTTATTTTAAAATTCTGTATGTAATGTTTGCATTGTTTTCAGTAGTTCCTCTGATAAGTCAATACAGCAATAAATTTATAAAGCTTATTTTAGTTTACGGTTTTGTATTATTGGGGTATGATTTAATCACAAAACGTAAAATTTTCAAGAATAAATACATATGGTATATGATTGCGTTCGTAAGCTGTATATTTATAGCGACTGTTGTCAATTTCAATCATTCATTAGTAGAAAACGGCAAGTTGTTTTTATATACAACAATTCAGTTTTTTGTCTTGGCGTGTGTGGACTTGGATATGAGAAAGAGCCGTGTACGTTTAGAGATAAAAATAATGAACAATATGACCATTGTTTTTCTGACGCTTGTAAGCATTATATCCGTTATTTTGTTTTTGTTCAGAATAAACGGAGAATATGTATCTCTGCCAGGTACGGAATATGAAAACGTATTGTATTACGGTGTGGCATACGGCGATAGGCTGACAGGAATAGTCTCTAATCCTAATGGTTTGGGAATGTTAGGGCTTATCGCAATAGCTGCGATGTTTATAAACAGTAAACTGTTTACTCTTTCAAAAAAGATAAAAATATTTTACCGAATTGCATTCGGATTTAACCTTGTAAGTCTTATAATGTCAGGCTCACGCGGTGCAGAGCTTGCATGTATAGTGTTCTTTTTAGTATATCTTTATTTTGTAATAGTAAAGAAAATAAAGAACAGAGATAAGCTTGTCTTAAAGCATATCGGCGTTATTGTGGCGCTGTCTTCTGTAATGCTCATATTCTATTCTCTGCTCACACCTATCAGAAAGGGTTTGGGATACATCCCAGCGGCAATAGCTGTTGTGACTCATGTGGAGGAAGAGACTGACGAGGACGAAAATCTTTTTGAAAAATACCATGTAAATCTTCTTCGCGATGAATCCGAAAGCGGTTCAAACGGAAGAGCGGCGTTGTGGCAGGGCTCTATAAATGTAATAAAAGAATATCCGCTTTTCGGCGTTGGAAAAATGGACGTGCCTGAAATTACAAGGGAGCTCAATCCTGATTTAGCTCTCCCTGGAATAGAAGGCGGAGGAATGCACAATATTCTGCTTCAGACACTCGTTTCCTACGGAATATTCTCATTGATTGCACTGCTTGTATTTATTGTAAAGTTAGCGATGGATTCAATAAAGGTTATGTATGCGCCTGATACAAGAATTACAAGATATCTCATTTTGTCTGCAATTTTGGCTGCTGTACTGATGTTCTTTGCAAACAATATGTTTGAGGCAAATATACTCTATGGAACATCGTTTATGAACTGTTTCTTTATGCTGTATCTTGGTTATCTCATGTACTTTTTGCAAAAGGATATAGATGATGCAGTAGAGGGAAAACCGATAGAAAAAGACCCTAAACAGATTTAAATATTTGACTTTATATTTTACCGCATGGGAGAAAACTGACTCCTATGCGGTATTTTAACTTTTTACACTTAAAATCAAAAAATAAAGGAATTTTTTATTGATTTAGAACAGTTTTAACAAAATATAATTGGCAGGGTAAAGGAAAAAGATTAAGGCTGTAGTGGTTGCTTTTACAAATTTACGGTGATACAATGTATATTGTTAAAGGACGTACAATACAAGTTTGTGCGTGCCACAGATACAAATATCATTATATTTCTTTTTCTGTAAGGAGGAATTAAAAATGGGCGTTTGCGGAAAGCGTGAGTTTGAATTGCTCGAAAAAATCGGTTTTGTTCGTTACGGAGGTTCTCCTGAAGAGCTCAAAGCTGCTAATATGTTAATTGACGAGCTTGCTACTATGGGTGTTAAAGGTGAGTTGGAGCCTTTCAAAGTAAGCTGTTACGATGTTAAAGAGGTTAAATTTGAAGTTTTGGAGCCATTCCATAAGGAGTACACAGTACGCGGCTTCGGTTTGTCCGGAAATACAGCTGACGAAGGACTTACAGCTGAGTTTGCATTTGTTCAGCAGGCTGAGAAAATGGATCTTCTCGACGCTAAAGGCAAAATCGTAATGGTAAACGGCAACATCAATCCTACTATGTATGAGAACATCATCAAAGCAGGTGCTGTTGGATTTATCACATTCAGCGGTTCTGTTCTCGATAAAGAGGACGAGACTGATATCGAGATGAGAACTCTTAAAGAGGAGTTCCTCAAATTCGGTAAAATCCCTGGTATCACAATGCGTGTTAAAGACGCTATGGAAATCGTAAGAGATAAAGCAACAAAGGTTAAGATTACACTCAAACAGGACGAGGGCGAGTGCGATTCTCATAACGTAATTGCTGAGATTAAAGGTACACAGTTCCCTGAAGAGGTAGTTACATTTGTAGCTCACTACGACACAGTTCCTTTTGCAAACGGTGTTTATGACAACGGTGCAGGTACTGTTATGATTATGGAGATGCTCAGACACTATGTTGAGAATCCTCCGAAGAGAACACTCCGCTTTGTATGGTTCGGTTCTGAGGAGAGAGGTCTGCTCGGAAGTAAATACTATGTTGAGAAACACGAGAAAGAGCTCGAGAACGTTGTTCTGCTTATCAACGTTGATATGGCAGGTCCTATCGTTGGTTGCGACCGTGCATGGGTAACAGCTGATATGAGCCTTGTTCACATGGTAGAGTACCTCTCAAAAGAGATTGGTCATCCGATTATTACAGTTCAGGATGTATACTCCAGCGACTCTACACCATTTGCTGATAAAGGTGTTCCTGCAATCAGCTTTGCACGTTACGGTGTAGGCGGAAGTAACCCAGGTCATAACCGTTTTGACCGCATTGAGTATCTGTCCGCAGACAGCCTCCAGCACACATCTGACTTCCTGCTCAAATTCTGTGAGCGTATAGTTGATGCTGTTGTATTCCCAGTTCCTCGTGAGATTCCTGAGAACATGGTTGAGGCAGTAAACAAATACCTCAAGAAAAAAGCAGAAAAAAGAGCTGCTAAATAAGTTTAAGTAAAGCATAAAACAGCCGCATTTTATAATGCGGCTGTTTTTTTATGCCATCAGCTTTTGGAAAAATTCCAAGATTGCAAATTTTACTTCATATTCAGGGCTTTCGTTTACCACTTCGTGCTCCTGGCGGTATACTTTAACTAGATCGGTGTCTTCACTGTAAGCCTCTGCCGCAGGCAGGCACATCGGCGGAAACATTACACACCACCAGTTGTGACCTTTTGCCTGACCAATCTCTATTCTGAGTGCGTCATAATAACCGGCAGGCATTGTAAAATCGTCATATTCACGTGTTTCAAAATACATATTCGTTATACTGCATGAAACAGGGTAGTCATATCCGTTTTTGGCTATTTCATCTTCGGCTATTTTTTGGATTTTATCAAGATTTTCGTATGCTGATTTTTCCACTGTATCAAGCGACTGCGTATCGGTAAAAATATTGTGTGATTCAGCTATTATTCTGTCACGTACTTTGAGCTTTAGCTCCTGGTCCTCCTGTGAGTCGGAATTAGCCAGTATATGCAGTCGGAAAGAGGATTGACGCACGTCGTCGCACTCTGCAGAAAAAGCGCAGAATGAACCGAATATCAAATATATAATAAATGTAAATATTAAAAAAACTTCTGTTTTTTTCATGTCTATGTATTTCTCCTTTACTGTTTTTGTGATATACTGATTGTTGGACAAATTTTGGAGAATATACACTTTAGAGCATATTGTGTTCAAAAAAGTTTGATGTATTCTAAATAGAAAACTAAATTTGAAAGTACATTTTTTATAAAACGAAAGGGTTGAATATTCAAAATGAGATTTGCACTTGCACTGATTGTAGGTAAATGTATTGCCGTTTTAGGTGCGTTTACAAACAGAGCGACTAATATCCCGGGTGAAATAGCGCTGAAAATATGTCCCGACTTATTTAAAAAGTTTAAATTTAAGGGAAAGGTGCTTGCAGTAACCGGTTCAAACGGTAAAACAAGTACATCGAATATGGTGGCGCACATATTAAGGCAAAACGGAAAAACAGTTGCACACAATGCAAAGGGCTCTAACCTTTTGGGAGGTATTGCCACAACGCTTTTGACACACAGCTCACTCAGCGGAAATATACCGCAGGACTATGTTGTGCTAGAGGTGGACGAGCGTTTTTCCAGACTTATATTTAAGGATTTTTCACCTGACTATATGCTTGTGACAAATCTTTTCAGAGACCAGCTCACAAGAAACGGTAATGTAGACGTAATTATAGAAAAACTGCATGAGGCTATAAAGCCGTCAGTTAAGCTCATACTCAATGCAAGCGACCCGATAAGCGCAATGCTTGCTCCAGAAAACGAGCGCGTATATTATAATATCGAGCGTACAAGCCATTCAACTGAAAAGAGCATTAACATAACACATGACGCTAAGGTATGTCCTAAGTGCTATCATAAAATGAATTATGAGTACTTCCACTATAACCACATAGGTCAGTTCGAGTGCTCTTACTGCGGATATAAAACACCTGAAGCTAAGTATATGTTTACAAATGTCGATGTTGAAAACGGCGATTTCATGTTCGGTGAATTTAAAATTCATACGGAATATAAGAGCGTGTTCAACATATTCAATATAGCAGGTGCTGTGAGCGCGTGCTGTGAACTCGGCATAAAGCCTGTTGACGCAGCTCAGGCAGCTTCTAAATTCAAGCTCATGAAAGAGCGCTACGACGAGATGGAGATAGGCTCAAGAAAAGCTATTATGATACTCTCCAAAAACCAGAACCCTGTATCATTTGATCAGTCTATTTCCCATGTGCTCGACATAGAGGGCGATAAAACAGTTGTAGTATATGTAGGAAATATCAACCACACACATAACAGAGATACAACATGGCTTTATGATATAAGCTTTGAAAGACTGCGCGACGATGTATCGTCCGTTGTCTGCATAGGTCCGAGAGCGTACGACTTGGCTGTAAGATTGTCTCTTGCAGGATTTAAGTCTGAGCAGATAGAGATAGAGCGCGATATAAACAAAATAAAACCTGTTGTAGCTAAAACAAAGGGAACTATTTGTATAATGACAGAGCTTTATGACGCTAAATCCGTATTGGAGGTGCTTACAAGATGAGTAACAGAACAGTAAATATACTCTGGCTTTACGACGAGCTGCTTGACTTGTACGGTGACAGCGGAAATATAATGCTTTTAAGACGCCGTATAGAGGATATGGGACACACATGCAATGTAAAAACAGTCGGACTTGATGACGAAATAGACCTTACCGGAATTGACATGGTGTATGTAGGTCCGGGAAAGCACAAAAACCTCAAAGCCGCTGCCGAGCATATAGTAAAATATAAGGATAAGATAAAAAAATATATTGAAGACGGCGGAATCGTACTTGCAACAGGCTCTTCACAGGTGCTTTTCGGTAAGGAGTACGACGGCATGGAATGTGCCGGAATATTTGACTATTCCGCAGTAGAGACAGGACAGGTAAATACAGCTGACATAGTGGCATACATGGCAGACGAGCCTAAAACACTCTGCTACGGTTTTGTAAACCGTACCTGCTATCTCACAGACGAGTCAAGTGATACGCCTGTATTCAATATCCACGAGTCAACATATACAGACAATTTCAAGACAAATACAGAGGGACGCATTCACAACAACTATTACGGAACATGGATGTTGGGCCCTGTACTTGTGAAAAATCCTGACTTTGCAAAAATGATGCTTCAAAAGCTTTTGGGCGATGATTTCTGCGAGTATGACGATACACTTGAGCGCAAGGCGCTTAAATTTACCGTAGAGGAATTTATTGAAAAAGAATAGCTTTAACTCAAATAAAAACCCGCTTGCACTGCAAGCGGGTTTTATTTATATGCCTATTTTTTCAAGCAGAGCTTCAAACGCGCGTTTGAAGTTATCATCATCAGCTTTTGTGCGTTTAGCGGGACCTTTTGTACGGTGTCCTGCCTGCCTTAATTTTTTACCTATATGTCTTGAAAATAGGAGTGAGTCGATATTTTCCTGTGTAAATATAAGTCCGTTTTGATTTATGGCATAACAGTTTTTTGCAAGTGCCATTGCCGCAACGCCGTAATCCTGAGTTAAAACTACATCGCCCTTTTTGAGCAGATTTGCAATTACCAAATCAGCGCTGTCAGCTCCTTTATCACACACTATGCACTCGTATTCGCTGTATTTTTGAGTGGAGTGTGTGTTGTCCAAAACAATGCATACATCAACAGCATGCTTTTTAGCTATATCAGCGGCAATTTTTACGACAGGGCATGCGTCTGCGTCTATGTAGAGCTTCATAGTTAAAATGTCTCCTGCTCTTCCTGAGATGGGCAGAGCTCTTCTTTAAAGGACTTTATCTCCCAGATCTGCTGTGTCATATTGGCGTATGCATCTCTCAGTTTCGGGTTTGTGAGCAGCATACGTACCGCACGTCTGACAGCTTTTTCAAATTGACGGTTTACCTTTAAATCTGCTGCGGCAATAGGGCAGACAGGTTCAGCACGCGGGTCTTTTATTATTTTTATGGATATTACATCTCCGTTGTCGTCAATAAACGGCAATGCAAAAAGAGGATATATCCTGCACGCAAACGGTCGCAGAGCGCGCTCACATTCGCCTGAGCATACAGCATATGTATCATCGTCCTCGGTTTTGCCAAAGGTGAGAAAGTCACAGCCGAGGTCTGTCAATAATTCATCTTCTTCGGGCAGTAAAAGCATGCCGCTGTGCTCGTCTCCCTTACAGCACCTCGAGTCACACGCTTTTCCGCAGTCAGAGTCAAATGGAGCGGCGTTTCCGAGTATCTGCCATGCTTTTCTAATGGTATATTTTACATCACTGAAAT
>CALXEM010000005.1 GCA_944387335.1 uncultured Clostridia bacterium
ACAAAGTATGAGGACGAGCCGAAAAAGGAGCGCATAAAGGATTTGCGCGACAGGGTGAAAAAGATACTCGAGGAAGTAAAATCGCTGTTTGAAAGCGACAGCAGTCAGTATTACGAGGACATGAAAACGCTTTATCCTACTGTTAAAAAGCTGTTTGAGATAACAGCTTTTCTGTCGGACAGAATGGACAAAATAAAGCGCGAGCGCAGAATGATAGATTTTTCGGACATGGAGCACATGGCGCTGAGCCTGCTTGTGAAAAAGGACGGCTCTGACTATGTAAAAACACCGCTTGCCGACGAGATTTCGGAATTTTTCACCGAGGTTCTGGTTGACGAATGTCAGGACACAAACGAAACTCAGGAGATGATATTCTCAGCGGTGTCGAAAAATAAGGAGAACATGTTTTTTGTCGGCGACGTAAAGCAGAGTATCTACCGTTTCAGACAGGCTATGCCTGAGCTATTTTTGGAAAAGTCGGACACCTACGCAAAATATGACGGTGTGACATATCCTGCCAAAATAGTGCTGGACCGAAATTTCAGAAGCCGCAGTCAGATAACCGAGGCGGTAAACTTTTTCTTTTCCCAGATTATGAGCAGGGAGATGGGCGAGGTGGACTACGGCGATGAGGAAGCGCTTGTATGCGGAGCTGTGTTCCCGGACGCCGATGACAGAGGCTGTGAGGTTGTCTTTATAGATTCGCAGGACGATAACTCAGACCGTCAGGAAGCGGAGGCGGCATTTGTTGCCTCTGAGATAAAAAGGCTTGTTGACAGCGGCTACAAGGTAAATGACGGCGGCGCTATGCGTCCTGTAACATACAGGGATATTGCCGTTTTAATGCGTTCTCCCGCCGCAAGAAGCGCACCTTATACAAAGGCGATGAAGTCTTTGGGGATACCGTCATGGGCAGATATATCCTACGGCTTTTGCGAAAATGCGGAGATTTCCGCTGTGATGTCGCTTTTGCGTGCGGTTGACAATCCGCTTTTGGATATACCTCTGACAGCGGCGCTGATGTCGGATATATTCATGTTTTCTGAGGACGAAATCGCATCGGTAAGGCTCTTTTCAAAGGGAAAACCGCTTTATGTATGCCTTATTCAAATGGAGAAAGAGGGCAAGGCGGACGAGAAAATCATCGGCTTTTTAAAGAAATTCAGAATATTCAGAACACTCTCCACCGTTATGCCAGCTGACAGGCTCATACGCAGAATATATGACATGACACTGTTTGTGCAGTCCGTTCAGGCAAGACCCGATTCTCAGGACAGGCGCGAAAATCTTTTTCTGCTCACCGAATACGCCGCAAAGTATGAGAAAATGGGTTACAGGGGACTGTCCGGATTTGTAAAATTCATGGATGACTTAGCGCGTCAGGAGGGCGATTTAGCGCCTGCCGTGACGTTTTCAGAATCTGCCGACGTTGTAAAGGTGATGAGCATACACCGCTCAAAGGGACTGGAGTTCCCCGTTGTGTTCATAGCGGATACGGCAAAGCAGTTCAATAAAGAGGACTTAAAGAAAAACGTGCTTTTACACTCTTCGCTCGGCTTTGCGTGTGTAGCAAGGGATATGAAGACAATGAGCCAGTACAAGACCACGGCATATAATGCGGTAAGACAGAAGATTGAATCAGCGTCGCTCTCCGAGGAAATGCGTGTTCTTTACGTCGCCATGACAAGGGCAAAGGAAAAGATGTATATAACCTCGTGCAGTAAAAAGCCTGAGGAGAGAATACACTCTTTGGCGTCGTCGCTTGACGACAGCCGAAAGTTACCCGCATATCTTATTCAGAACGCCTCATGCTATATGGACTGGATAATGATGTGCTGTGCAAGGCACCCCGACGCTGTATCAATAAGGGCAAAGGCAGGGCTGTACGAGCAGTCCGTACTCGACGAAAACAGCAGAATGACTATAAGGATAGAAAAATCGGTGGATATTGTGGAGGGCACAGACACTGAGCAAAGGCAGTTCTGCGAGCCTGACAAAGAGACGGTCGATATGCTCAAAGAGCGTTTTGATTATGAATATCCGTACCAAAAGGCAGTTGTTCTCCCCTCAAAGCTGGGCGTTTCCGATATAACCAAGCGTGAATTGGAGGACGAGTTCAAATTCAGCCGAGAGCCGTCGTTTTTATCCTCAAAGGATATGTCCGGCGCTCAGAGAGGACAGGCGCTTCACACGTTTTTGCAGTTTGCCGACTACGACAAGGCGGCACAGAGCTGTAAGGACGAGATAGAGCGCATGACGGCGCTTAAATATATAACCGAAAAACAGGCGAAGGCAATATCCGTTAAAAAGCTCGAAAACTTTTTTAATTCAAAGCTGTTTGAGAGAATAAAAAACGCCGACAATGTTTACAGAGAGCTTGCGTTTATACACAATGTGGACGCAAAAGAGCTGGGATATGACGCCGACGGTGAGACCGTTACGGTGCAGGGCGTTGCCGACTGCGTTTTTGAGGAGAAAGGCGAGCTTGTTGTGGTGGACTACAAGACCGACTATGTAAAGGATATGTCCGAGCTTGAAAAAAGATATGCCGCTCAGATAAAAATGTATCAGAAACTTATCTCAAAGACCTTGAATAAAAGGGTAAAGGAATGTATAATATATTCGCTGTCACTTTCACAGGAAATGACGATAGAATAGATTTAAAAAACTTAAATTTTATTGTTGACAAACTGTATTGACAGTGATAAAATATATTGGAAAACAAAGTAGAACCGAAATTTCGTTCTCACCAATACGCAAAAGGGCGTATCTGGTCAATACATTTCTTTTCGGCTTTGAGTGATCTTGGCGGAATGGTTTTATGTGTATTGAGCACGGGCGAATTTTCGTCCGTGCTTTGATTGATTTTAGGGCTGTTTATTAGTTGGAGGTGCTTGAAAATTAGCAACAAAGAACTGCTTATCAATGATGAAATTCGTGACAAAGAAGTTCGTGTAATCGGTGCAGACGGTTCACAGCTTGGAGTTATGTCTTCAAAAGACGCTTACAAACTCGCTTTGGAGAAAAATCTTGACCTTGTTAAGATAGCTCCGCAGGCAACACCGCCGGTTTGCCGCATTATGGATTACGGTAAATATCGCTTTGAGCAGGCGAAAAGAGAGAAAGAAGCGAAAAAGAACCAGCGTGTTATAGATGTTAAAGAGGTAAGACTTTCTCTTAACATAGATACACACGACTTTGAGACTAAAGCTAACAACGCTATTAAATTTCTCAAAGCAGGAAACAAAGTTAAGGTTTCCGTTAGATTCAGAGGACGCGAAATGGCTCATCCGGAGCTCGGTAAAGAGCTTGTTGAGCGGTTTGCCGCATATTGTGCGGAGGTTGGTAATGTAGATAAGCTTCCTAAGATGGAAGGCCGAAGCATGGTAATGTTCATCACAGCTAAGCCCGCTAAGTAAGATAAAGGGAGGAAACTCAGTTATGCCTAAATTGAAAACACACAGTGGTTCCAAAAAACGTTTTTCCGTTACCAAATCCGGTAAGGTTAAACGCGCTCAGGTAGGTAGAAGACACATCCTGACAAAGAAGAGCACAAAACGTAAGAGAGGTCTTCGTCTCGGCGCTTACGCTGACTGCACAAACATCAAGGCTCTCAAACTTTTGATGCCGGGCAGATAATCACGTTAAAAGCTTAAAAATTTAACTAACCAAATTGGAGGTATTTAGATATGGCTCGTGTTAAGGGAGCAATGATGACCCGCAAGAGAAGAAAGAAAGTTCTCAAGCTGGCTAAAGGATATTTCGGAGCAAAGAGCACACACTTTAAGATGGCTAAACAGGCTGTTTATAAATCCGGCCAGTATGCTTACATCGGCAGAAAGCAGAAGAAGAGAAACTTCCGCAGCCTTTGGATTACAAGAATTTCTGCAGCTTGCAAAATGAACGGAATCAACTATTCCACATTCATGAACGGCGTTAAGAAAGCTGGCATCACACTCAACCGCAAAATGCTTTCCGAGATCGCTATTCACGATGCTGCTGCTTTCACAGCTATCGTTGAGAAAGCTAAAGCTGCTCTTTAATTAAAATTATTACGCCCGTGAGGTTTTTTCACGGGCGTATTTTTGTAGAGATATGCCGCATTAAGGCATAAAACGGAGGTCGGCTGTTATGGAAAAGATAGTCAGTCGTGACAATGTACAGATAAAACACTTAATAAAGCTTATAAAGAGCAAAAAAGAGCGCCTGCAATGTTCTGAATTTGTAACCGAGGGAATAAAGCTTTCTTTGGAGGCAGCTCAAAACAATGTACATATTATATGTACATATTTCACCGAGCAGGCGTATGAAAAATACGGTGATAAATTAAATGAACTTTTGGCGCTCTCACAAAAAAGCGTTCAGATAAGCGAGGATTTAAACAGGAAAATTTCAGACGCCCAAACTCCTCAGGGAGTGTACTGCCTTTGTACAATGCTTGACAAAGAACGGCGTACTGTTAAAATAGACACAGACGGACATTATATGGTATTATGCGGATTGCAGGACCCGGGAAACGTCGGAACAATACTCAGAACCTGCGAGGCAATGGGCATTGACGGCGTTATACTCACATCTGACTGCCCGGATATTTACAGCCCGAAAGTGCTCAGGAGCACCATGGGCGGCGTTTTCAGAATGTCCGTTGAGATAACCGATGATATCGCAAAAACAATACAGTCAGCACAGGAGAAAAGTGTGATTGTGTATGCGGCGGCGCTCGATAAAACGGCGGTTTCGCTCAAAAACGCCGATTTAAAGAGCGGCAGTATGGTGCTTGTCGGCAACGAGGGCAACGGTTTGTCCGACGAGGTAATATCCATGTGCGACAAAACGCTGTATATAGATATGAAGGGAAATGCCGAGTCGCTCAACGCGGCTGTTGCGGCGAGCATCATCGCGTGGGAGATGTCTTAAACTATGGATTCTCATAAAACAGCTCAGATAACGGATTGGGTGCGGCTCTCACTGGCGCTGAAAGCAGGTAGCAGGCACGCTGACGACATACTCATGCACTTTGAGAGCGCTTCAGATTTCTTTGCGGCGGGTGAGGACGCCTTTAAAATTGTAAAGACGCTTACCGACAGGGAGATAGTCTCAATAAAGTCTATCACTCGTCAAAAGGCTGAATATGTGTGCGAAAAAGCCGAGAAATGCGGCTGTGCAATACTTACACCCGATATGGACGATTTTCCGTCAAGGCTTAAAAATATACCTGCTTCACCGCTTGTGCTTTATGTAAGAGGCGATACCGAACTGATTGCGGATATTGACAAGAATGTTGCAGTTGCGGTAGTCGGTACAAGAGCCTGCGGAGAATACGGCAGAGATATTGCTTACAGGTTGTCTTATGATATGGCGTTGGCAAACGCCGTAATTGTAAGCGGTATGGCGCTCGGAATAGATACAGCGGCACATACGGGAGCGCTTGACGCAGGCGGAAAGACTGTGGCTGTTTTGGGGTGCGGAGCAGATGTGTGTTATCCTGCTCAGAACAGTGAGCTCATGGAGAAAATCATTGAAAACGGGGTAGTAATCAGCGAATATGCTCCGGGTGAGCCGCCGAACTCGAGGAATTTTCCGCAGAGAAACCGCATAATGTCGGGGCTTTCTCTCGGGGTGCTGATGGCTGAGGCACATCTTGGCAGCGGAGCGCTTATAACCGTAAAACACGCCATGGAGCAGGGCAAGGACATCTTCACCGTTCCGATGAGCATTTACGAGAAAAACGCTGCGGCGTCGCTTGCGCTTATACGTGACGGTGCGATAGCTGTCGGCTGCGCAAGGCATATACTCGAGGAATATTACTCGGACTATTTCGGCAAAATCAATATTGATATGCTGTCCGACCCGTCTTTTGCACAGCTTGAGGATAAAAAATACAAAAGTGAAAAAGTGTCCTCAAAAGGCGGCGGAAAAGCCAAAGAGGAAGCCGCTGATATTAAAAAAAGAGCTGTAAAACCGATAGAGGATATCGACAGCGTGACTTCTGAGGTATACAATAACTTAAAGGGCGAGCCTGTGCACATAAACGACATAGCTTCTGCGGCAAATCTGCCAGTGACAAAGGTATTGTCTGCCTTGACTACGCTTGAGATGCTCGGCCTTGCAAAGGCTCTGCCGGGAAGAAGATATATTTTAAAAGAATATGATTAAAGGGGTGCGAAGCATCCCAAAGTATCGGAGTGCTTTCCGATATTTTGGATTGTTTCGAGCTTTATGTTAATTTAAAAAGCTTTTGGGGATTTTTAATTTGAATTTACTTAATTTTATATAGGAAAGTTCCGAGGTAAAGATATAAGCTTCGGGATGAGAAGGGAATGATTAAACAGATGTCTAATCTTGTAATAGTAGAGTCGCCTGCAAAGGCAAAGACAATAAAAAAATATCTCGGTAAAAACTATGAGGTAATAGCCTCAATGGGACATATCAGAGATTTGCCGAAGAGTACGTTGGGCGTTGATATTGAAAACGATTTTAAGCCTAAATATATCGCTATAAGGGGTAAAGAGGACGTTGTAAAGGAGCTTAAAGCAGGTGCTAAAAAAGCCGACAAAGTTTATCTTGCAACCGACCCTGACCGTGAGGGTGAGGCGATAGCTTGGCATCTGGCTCATCTTTTAAAGCTTGACCTTGACCAGAACAACAGAGTTACTTTCAACGAGATAACAAAGACAGGTATAAAGAGCGGTATGAAAGCTCCACGCCACCTCGACATGGACCTTATAAACGCCCAGCAGGCAAGGAGAATACTAGACAGAATAGTGGGATATAAGCTTTCACCGTTTCTCTGGAAAAAGGTTCGAAGCGGGCTTTCCGCGGGAAGAGTGCAGTCGGTTGCAGTGCGTCTTATAGTTGACAGAGAAAACGAGATAAACGATTTTGTGAGCGAAGAGTACTGGACAATCGACGCGAAACTGTCCGCAAAATCCTCTAAAAAGCTGTTCCCGGCTAAGTTTTACGGTGATAAAAACGGCAAGATAGAGCTAAAGACCAAGGAAGATACAGACAAGATACTAGCTGCTTTGGACAATGCTGAATACGTCATTGAAAACGTAAAAAAAGGCGTGAGAAAAAAGACTCCTGCACCGCCGTTTACAACTTCAACTTTACAGCAGGAGGCGTCCAGGAAGCTCGGATTTCAGGCTAGACGTACAATGAAAGCCGCACAGGAGCTTTATGAGGGTGTAAAGGTCAAAAAGCTCGGCGCAGTCGGTCTTATAACATACATGAGAACTGACTCTCTGAGAATTTCTCAGGAAGCGTCCGACGCCGCTGCTGCATATATAGGCGCAACATACGGTGAAAACTACCTGCCGAAAACACGCAGGGTATATAAATCAAAGAGCAATGCTCAAGACGCGCACGAGGCTATACGTCCTACAATGCCAGATGTGACTCCGCAGAGCATAAAGGACGATTTGACAGCCGACCAGTATAAGCTCTATAAGCTTGTGTGGGAGCGCTTTATAGCGAGCCAGATGGAAAACGCCGTTCTGAACACTGTACAGACAGATATAGGTGCGGCAGGATATATATTCAAAGCGTCGGGATATTCTGTTGCGTTTGATGGATTTACTGTTTTGTATGAGGAGTCACGCGACGACGATAACGAGACAGGCGGAGCACTGCCTGAGATAAATAAGGGCGATGTATTAAAGCTCAAATCACTTGACGGCAATCAGCACTTTACACAGCCGCCTGCAAGATACACCGAGGCGTCACTCATCAAGGCGCTCGAGGAAAACGGTATAGGCAGACCAAGTACCTACGCCCCGACAATCACTACAATTATAAGCCGCGGCTATGTTGAGCGCGAGGCAAAGGCTCTTAAACCGACGGCACTCGGTGAGATAACCACAAAGCTTATAAGCGAGCATTTTTCAAATATAGTAAACGTGGAGTTTACCGCCGATATGGAAAAACAGCTCGATGAAGTCGAGGTTGGCAAAATGGACTGGGAAAAGGTTCTGCACAACTTCTACGGAGATTTTGCAAAGTCGCTTGAAGAGGCTGAAAAGGTTTTGGGTGACACTAAGATAAAAGTCCCAGATGAGGTTACGGACGTTATCTGCGAAAAATGCGGCAGAAACATGGTTATAAAAAACGGCCGTTTTGGAAAGTTTTTGGCTTGTCCCGGATTCCCGGAGTGCCGCAACACAAAGGCTATAACTCAGGAGACAGAGGGAATCTGCCCTAAATGCGGCGGCAAGATACTCGCCAAAAAGTCCAAAAACGGCAAGGAGTATTTCGGATGTGAGAAAAACCCTGAGTGTTCGTTTATGACATGGGATAAACCGCTTGCGGAAAAATGCCCTAAATGTTCGGCTTCTCTGCTTCAGAAAAAGGGCAGAGCGGGCAAGATTTACTGCTCGAACGAAAACTGCGACTACGAGCGCCCTTTAAAGGCCGAGAAAAAGAACTAATATATAACGGCATATTTTGAAAGGAACAGGTCTTTTATAATGGAGAAAATTACTGTAATAGGTGCGGGCCTTGCAGGCTGTGAAGCGGCTTGGCAGGCGGCAAACAGAGGAGTAAAGGTGGATTTGTACGAGATGAAGCCTAAAAAATACTCCCCTGCGCACAAATACAGCGGCTTTGCGGAGCTTGTGTGTTCAAATTCACTCAAGGCATCGCGCCTTGCATCTGCGGCAGGACTTTTAAAAGAGGAAATGCTGACTTTGGGTTCGCTTACAATAGAATGTGCGAAAAAGACAGCCGTTGCGGCGGGCGGTGCTTTGGCCGTTGACAGGGAAAAGTTTTCCGACATGGTGACTGAAAAGATTAAAAGCCATGAAAACATAACGATATACAACGAGGAGATAACTGAAATTCCGAAAGACGGAGTTGTCGTAATAGCGACAGGACCGCTTACCTCTGACGCTTTGGCAGAGAGCATAAAGAAGCTTTTGGGCAGTGAATATTTAAGCTTTCACGATGCGGCTGCGCCGATAGTTTCATACGAGAGCCTTGACACCCAAAAGGTTTTCTTTGCGGCGCGCTACGGCAGAGGTGACGACGACTATATAAACTGTCCGATGAATAAAGAGGAATACGAGGCGTTTTACAATGCGCTTATAAATGCTGAAGCGGTTGAATTAAAGGAATTCGAGAAATCGTCGTTTAAGGTTTATGAGGGATGTATGCCTGTTGAGGTTATGGCAAAGCGCGGCGAGGATACACTGCGCTTCGGACCTTTAAAGCCTGTGGGTTTAACAGACCCGCGAACAGGTCACAGACCGTGGGCGGTAGTTCAGTTAAGACGTGAAAACGCCGACGGCACGCTCTACAACATGGTAGGCTTTCAGACAAATTTAAAATTCCCCGAGCAAAAGAGAGTTTTCTCGATGATACCGGGACTGGAAAACGCACAATTTATGCGTTACGGAGTTATGCACCGCAACACGTTTATAAATTCACCGAAACTGCTTGACGCAACAAATGCTTTAAGAAGTGACAGGAGAATATTCTTTGCAGGACAGATAACAGGCGTTGAGGGATACATCGAATCCGCGGCTTCGGGTATTGTTTCGGGAATAAACGCAGTTAACACAGTAAAGGGCAGAGAGCTCACCGTTTTGCCTAAGGATACAATGCTCGGTGCGCTTTTAAACTATATAAGCGATGAGAATGTTGAGAACTTTCAGCCTATGGGCTGCAATATGGGTATACTGCCGCCTAATCCAGTCAGAATAAAGGATAAGGCTCAGAGGTATCTGGCAGTTGCCGAAAGAGCGCTTGAAAAGACGAAAACTGCTGTAAAAGAGCAGGGGATAATGTCCGATTTCAATAAAGAGGTTTAACATAGACATACACAAACTAAAGGAGAGGACGATGTCGAAATGAATATTATAGTTGACGCATTCGGCGGCGATAACGCACCGCTTGAAATTTTAAAGGGCTGTGCTCAGGCAATAGAGGAGTACGGTGTAACAATCACCGTAACAGGCGACGAAGAGGTTATAAAAAAAGTTTGCAGTGAAAACTCAATCTCCATGAACGGCATGAAGATAGTGAACGCACCTGACGTTATACCTGTTGAGTGCGAGCCGACTGAGATTTTAAAGAGCCACGCCGACTGCTCTATGGCTGTTGGAATGAAGCTTTTGGCTCAGGGCGAGGGAGACGCCTTTGTAACTGCGGGAAGCACAGGCGCCGCAGTTGTGGGAGCTTCGCTTATAGTCAAGAGATTAAAGGGAGTAAAACGCCCTGCAATAGCTCCGATAATTCCTACTACAACAGGCTGTTACATACTCGTTGACGCAGGAGCAAACGTGGACTGCCGTCCTGAGATGCTCACACAGTTTGCCATAATGGGAAGCGCTTACATGAGCAGGGTTAAGGGTATAGAGTCCCCGAGAGTTGGTCTTGTAAATATCGGTGCCGAGGAGACAAAGGGCGGACAGCTCCAGATAGACGCTCACAATATGCTCAAAAAAGCGCCTGTTAACTTTATCGGAAACGTAGAGCCGAGATATCTGCCGACAGGTGCATGCGACGTTGCAGTAACCGACGGATTTACAGGCAACACAGTTCTCAAACTTACAGAGGGACTTGCAAAATCGCTTTCCGGACAGATTAAGGGAATATTCTATAAATCGTTTATGAATAAGCTTGCAGGACTTATCATCAAAAAGGATATGGATGCGTTTAAAAAGACGATGGACTATAAAGAACACGGCGGAGCGGCTCTGCTCGGTGCGGCTCACCCTGTAATAAAAGCTCACGGAAGCTCTGACGCAAGGGCGTTTAAAAACGCTATCCGTCAGGCAAAGGAATTTGTTGAGGGCGATGTAAACGCACAGATACTCAAAGCTCTGGAGGAAATGAAAGCACAGGCTTCGGCTAAAACTGAAGAAAACGCATAATGGAGGCAAAATAACCGTTATGGAAGCACTTGAAAAAAAACTGGGATACAGCTTTAAAAATACGGAATATTTAGTTATAGCGCTCACACATTCGTCGTACGCAAACGAAAACAAAAACAGCACGCCGTGCAACGAGCGTCAGGAGTTTTTGGGGGACGCAGTGCTGTCTATCGTTGTCTCCGATTACCTTTTCAGACACTACTCACACTTGCCCGAGGGTGACCTTACAAAGATAAGGGCTTCGCTTGTCTGTGAAAAGACGCTGTGTGAATTTGCACGCAGTATAGATTTGGGAAAATATATGCGCCTTGGTAAGGGCGAGGAGATGACAGGCGGCAGAGAACGCCCGTCTATACTCGCCGACGCGTTTGAGTCGGTCATTGCGGCAATTTACCTTGACGGCGGAATTGAGAGCGCGAGAAAATTTATACTCCCGTTTGCAAGACACATGATTGAGGCGGACACAAGAGCCGTTTTCAAAGACTATAAGACAGTTTTGCAGGAGATAATTCAGCAAAACCCTGAGGAAAAGCTCACCTATGAGCTTGTTGACGAGAGCGGACCTGACCATGATAAAATATTTGTAGTCGAGGTGCATTTAAACTCCAATGTGATAGGCAGAGGGGTGGGCAAATCCAAAAAGAACGCCGAGCAAATGGCGGCAAAGGAAGCTCTGGAGCTGATGGGCGAATGAGCAAAAGAGGCAATATTTCAATATTTGTGCCGCATATAGGCTGTCCGCATATGTGTTCTTTCTGCGACCAGAGGACAATCTCAGGCGCAAAGAGCGCGCCCACAGCCGAGTGCACCGAAAACGTATGCAAAGAGGCTTCGGAGCACTTTAAAAAATGCAATATGACAGGTGAGATTGCATTTTTCGGCGGAAGCTTTACTGCTATACCGAGAGAGTATATGCTCTCGCTTTTGAAAGCCGCCGAAAAATACGTTGACGGAGAATATATAACGGGCATACGTCTATCCACGCGTCCGGACGCCATTGACGAGGAGATACTCGACATACTCGCTCAAAACAAAGTTTCTGCAATAGAGCTCGGCGTGCAGAGCATGGATGACAATGTGCTGGCGTTAAACCGCAGGGGGCACACTGTGCAGGACGTGTACAACGCTGTGAACATGATACACTCTCACCCGCATAAATTCGAACTCGGACTTCAGATGATGCCGGGACTTTACGGGGACACACCCGAGGGTGCGATAGAGACGGCAAAAAAGATAGCCGCTTTAAAGCCCGATACATCTAGGATTTATCCAACGCTTGTAATTGAGGGCACGCATTTGGCTCAGCTTTACCATGAGGGAAAATACAAGCCGTTAAGCCTTGATACAGCAGTCGAGATATGCTCGGAAATACTTGAGATGTTCACAAAATGCGGCATAAACGTAATAAGAGTAGGACTGCACGACAGCGAGGAGTTAAAGGACAGCCTTGTGGCAGGACCTTATCACCCTGCAATGCGTGAAAAGTGCGAGTCGTATATAATGTTTAAAAGTATTTCATTTGCCTTAAAAGAACATGAAAAAGGTGAAGTTGAGATAATCATTTCACCGAAAGACCGCTCTAAATTTGCAGGACAGAAAAAGGAAAATCTTATAAAGTGGCAAAACGAGGGCTTTACATTTAAAATACATGAAAGTGCG
>CALXEM010000006.1 GCA_944387335.1 uncultured Clostridia bacterium
ACTAGCAGTCTATGCTCAGACCTCTATCCTGGTTGAGGATCATGCCCGGATAGCCTGCCTCTTTAACAGCAGCCATAATCTCTTCAGCCTTGTCACGTGCTGTGTATACATACAGACATCCGCCGCCGCCGGAACCGTTGAATTTACCGCCGTAAGCACCGTGTGCAAGTGCGATTTCGAGGATTTTGTCAATGATAGGTGTGGAAATTCCGAGACCGTCACGGAGATTTGCCATGTGTGCATTGAGAAGCTCACCGAGTCTTACATCATCAACGTTGCCGCTCTTGAACATTTCGAGAGCCTCACGCTGGATTTTGTAGTTGGAGATGTTTGCACGAACTTTTTTCTGGTGGAACTCGTCGAGAACATCAATGTGTTTCTCGAGCTCAGGATTGTTGTAGAAGTCCTTGATTGATGTTATGCCGTAAGGAGCGAGCTCTTTGAGAGCGTCCTGTGTAGCATATTTGGAATCGCCGAGAACTTTGATTGTATCTTTTCTCTGAAGGCTGTCGAAGAGAATGAAGCAGCCGTTGAGGTTAACGTCGAGTTTTTCTGCAACTGTTTTGCCGTCAGCAAAGTTGAGGTGTACAAGACCGCCAAGAGCGGAAGCGTACTGGTCCATCATACCGCCAGGCTCGTTGAATTCCTCAACCTCAGCTCTCCAGCAGAGCATAGCCATCTCAGCAGCGTCGCCGCGGCCTGGATTGTAAAGCTCAGCAAGAGTTTTTGTGAGAACGAGGATCATTGTAGTAGAGGAGCACATACCTTTTCCGATCGGGATTTCAGAATCCATACGTACATTAGCTCCGCCTACCTCGTAGCCAGCTTTTCTTAGTACGTTTACAACGCTCTTGAAGTAATCTCTTGAGTTTTCGTAAACGATTGGCTTTGAGAGGTCTACTTCATGGATTTCGTATTTGCCCTCAGTGTTTTTAGCGCCGAGCTCACCGATGGACTCGTCACGAATCTCGATATGAAGAATGTTGTCATCTCTCTTTGTTGCTGTTGTGGAGAATCTCAGATTGATTGCACTTGCAATTACTTCAAGTCCGAGATAGTCCTGATGCTCACCGAACAGACATATTCTGCTTGGAGTGGAAACCTTTAATGTCTTTTCCATTTCAATTCACCCTTTTCATTTATTTCACCGCTGTATATGTACAGTAAAAAGCGGCGATTTTTCACTACTGTTTCATTTTGATTATACAACGTATCAAATGCATATAGTTTAGTTTTCTTGTTGCAGAGTTATGTTTTAGAGCATTATGTTTCTCTGTATTTCTACTATAATTATATATCAGAAAAATAAACAGAAAATTTTTTGTGCGGTTTGCCGCTTGAGAGGATATATTAAATATTTAAATACAACTAAAATAAGTGAACTTTTTATAAAATTTGCCGTAAATGCTTTTTTATCATTTTTTCAGTTGAATAAAATTATTGATAATGATATTATAACCGTAAATGGTATTTTTATAGAACGTGATTTGAATTTTTGTCTGAAAGGAAATGATAATTGCCATGAAGTATATTGTAAAAAAGGCAAATACTCCTGTTGAGTGGAGCAATATTCCAAAAGCTTGCGTAGAGAGCTATGTATGGGGCTGTGAGTACCGTCCTGAGGTTTACGGACAGTTCTGCTTTAATGAAGGCAAGGGCTTTACACTAAAAATGACATGCTTTGAGAAAAATCCACGTGCTGTTTATGAAAATCACAATGACATGGTATGCCGTGACAGCTGTATGGAGTTCTTTGTCAACTTTGCGCCTGAAAAAGAAAATACAGGATACCTTAATTTTGAGGCTAATTCAAAGGGAACACTCCTTTTGTATTACGGACCTGACAGAAACAGCCGTACACCGATAGTCGATATGGGACTTACTCCGCCTAAAGTCAATGCAAAGGTTTTGGAGGACCACTGGGAATATACAATAGAAATTCCTATGGACTTTATTAAATCCGTATTCGGCAAGGATACATTCAAATCAGGTGATGTGCTCAAGGGCAACTTCTATAAATGCGGCGACGATACAGCTTCACCACACTACGGAAGCTGGAGTCCGATAACTAATCCTACACCTGATTTCCACAGACCTGAGTTTTTCGGAGATTTAATAATAGAATAAAACCACAATGCCGCATTGTTTATACAGACACTGCGGCATAATATCTATCGGAAAATCTATAAAAAGGGAATGAGTAAATCATGGATTTAATAAAAAAAGAAGCCAAAACGGCGGCAGAAGAATTTTTTTCTAAAGTAAATCTAAAAAAAGGCGATATAGTTGTTATAGGCTGTTCGTCGAGTGAAGTACTCGGAGAAAAAATAGGCAGTCACAGCAGCCTTGAAACCGCAAAGGAAGTCTTTGATATTCTGTATGAAGAGGCTAAAAAACACGGTGTATATCTTGCGGCGCAGTGCTGTGAGCACTTAAACCGTGCAATAATAGTAGAGCGTGAATGTGCAGAAAAATACTCACTTGAGGAGGTTAACGTAATTCCTCAGCCAAAGGCTGGTGGCTCTTTTGCAACAAGCGCTTACAGAGCATTTTCTGAGCCTGTTGCGGTAGAATCGATAAAGGCACACGCAGGAATGGATATAGGCGATACTTTGATAGGAATGCACCTGAAAAGTGTAGCTGTACCATTAAGACTGTCCGTTAAGAAGATAGGTGAAGCCAATTTGGTCTGTGCCAGAACGAGAGCTAAATTTGTCGGCGGAGAACGCGCCGTATATAATAAAGAACTTTTATAAAAGGGGGTGAATTTCAAAAAATGAATATTTCTTTTAACTGTAAAACCATGCCGCGCACACTTCGAAAAGGTCATCTTAAAATGGGCGACAGTGATTTAAACTCAAACAGAATAGACGTAAACAGTCTCTACCTCACTGAAAACGAAAAGCCTATTCTGCCTATTATGGGAGAATTTCATTTTTCACGATACAATCCTGAAAACTGGGAAGAAGAGCTCATAAAAATGAAGAGCTGCGGAATATCCGTTATAGCCTCATATTTCTTTTGGAATCACCACGAGGAGACCGAGGGATTATTTGATTTTACAGGCAGACGCGATGTACGAGCTTTTATTAAAACATGTCAGAAGGTAGGACTGCGCGTGTTTATCCGTCCCGGACCGTGGGCTCACGGTGAGGCGAGATACGGCGGCTTCCCTGACTGGCTGATGAAAAAGGGCTTTGATTTAAGACACAACGACGAGCGTTACTTAAAGTATGTGCGCAGACTGTACGGTGAGTATTTTAATCAGCTCACAGGTCTTTTTTACTACGAGGGCGGACCTATTATAGGTATGCAGCTTGACAATGAGCTGCAAAACGACGCCGACCATTTACTTGAGCTTAAAAACATTGCCGTTGAAATAGGCTTCAGAGTACCTATTTACACCATAACAGGCTGGGGCCCCGGTTGCCTTGCTCCGTTCCCGGAAAACGAGGTCATACCTGTATTCGGCGGTTATCCTGACGCTCCGTGGGAGCAGAATACATTTCCTTTGGCTCCGTCTCCTCACTATGGCTTTGCTCCGGGAAGAAACGACACTACAATCGGAAACGACCAGATGAAGAGCGGTACAGTTAACCCTGACGAAAAAATCCTCGAGCCTTATCCATACGTTACATGCGAATTGGGTCCCGGCGTTCAGCACACATATCACAGACGTCCTGTAATAGACCCTATGGATGTGTATACACCTGCTATGACAAAGCTTTCAAGGGGCAACAATATGCCTGGATATTATGTATTCCACGGCGGCTTTAACCCTGTAAGATACGGTACAACTTATCAGGAATCGCTTGAAACAGGCTATCCTAATGATTTGCCTGTTCTGTCATACGATTTTCAGGCTCCGATAGGCGAGTTCGGCTTTGTAAAACAGTCATATTCATATTACCGTATGCTCCATGCGTTTATAAATGAAAATCAGTCAAAGCTTGCAGTAGCACAGCCGTTTACTGCTGATACAATGCCTAAGTCAATGTCCGAGCCGTGTACTCCTAGATTCGGCGTGCGTGCTTTCTGCGACGGCGAAAATTCTTACGGCTATCTTTTCTATACAACTCATATGAGAAACTATCCGCTCGAGCCTATAAGAAACGCAGATGTAAGCGTACATTTTGAAAACGAGACGATAAACATTGACAATATAAATATTCCGACAGGTAAGACAGGACTTTTCCCGCTCAACTTCACTTTCGGAAACATTAAATTTAGCTATATCACCGCTCAGCCTGTTACAGTCGTTGAGGATAAGGACGAAAAGACATATTTCTTCGCCGCAAACGACGGAGTACGTGTAAATGCGCTTGTAAATTCCGACGCTGAGTTTGACACTTGCCTGTGCGAAAAGCAGGAAAGCTTTGGCAATATGAAAAAGCTGTGCAATTTACCTGTTTCCAAAAAGGCGGCTCTTTCATACACAGACAGCGACGGTAAAAAGTACAACATTGTTTTCTTGAGCTTTGACGATGCTTTGAACTTGGTACACGTAAAGACAAATACCCGTGATTTCGCAGTTATAAGCGAAAACCCTGTATTTTTTGACGACGAGAATGTATGGCTCGAAACTCAGAATACACCTTGCGGTGAATTATACGTATATCCGTGTGAAGCTGTCAGTGCGTTTGAGAAAACAGGCGAGGACGGTGTGTTTGCAAAAGTTAAATACAGTTCGGA
>CALXEM010000007.1 GCA_944387335.1 uncultured Clostridia bacterium
ATACAAGAAATACCGTTATTTGTCCGGAGGTTGATACAGGGTACACGCTTTATCCCGTTGTTATGATGAACTGGGAAAAGGTGAGAAATTCATATCACGGTATGGCGGTTATAACGGGCAAGATAAGCAATCAGATTTTCGTAAACAAGCTGTATGCCATGGCTATGCAATATGTTAAGCACAGGGCTTTCCCTAAACTTTTATATGACAGGAGCAAGATTGCAAGGTGGAGCAGCAAGATTGGCGATGTGATTGCAGTGAACGGCAATCCGAATGAGGCGGTGGCGTCCAACTTTATAAGCGCGGATATGTCCTCGCAGGTATTGGAGCTTATCGACAGGACTATCGCTCAGACAAAGGAGCTTATGGGAGCTTCCGACGCGGCTTTGGGAAATGTACGACCCGACAACACCTCCGCTATCATAGCTGTTCAGAAGGCGTCGGCTATTTCACTCGAATTGCAGAAGGCTGAGTTTTACCGCTTTATTGAGGACTATGTGAGGATATTCCTTGACATTATGCGCGCAAACTACGGTGTGAGAGATGTTATGATAAGCGGAGATAACGGGGAAAACGAGATTGTAAGCGTTGACTTTTCCGACCTTTCGATGCACAGGATGTCGCTGAACATTGAGGTGGGAGCGGCGAGCTACTGGTCTGAGCTTATGCAGGTGCAGACGCTCGATAATCTCTTCTTAAACGGAGTTATTGACGACAGTATAGCTTATCTTGAGAGTATGCCGGACGGGTACATTAAAAATAAGCAGAAGCTGATAGCGTCATTAAAGGAAAAGCGGGATTTGCAGGACAAAAAGTCCACGGAGAGTGATGACGGGAGCAAAAGTGAAAAAAGCTAAAGAACATATGTTTTTAAAAGGAGTTGATTTTATGGAAAAGAGAAAAATTTTGCCTGAGGAGCTTTTGCAGGACAGGCTTGACGGGATTTACCTTGAAAACGAGAGGGAAAACCTTTTCGGCGATTTTGAGGATGAAGCGGAAATGCCGGACGATTTTCAACAGTATGAACCTGAAACTGTTGAAGATATGTGCAGGCAGATAGGAGTTGACGCGGATATTCTGCGCTCGGTTGTGGCTGAGAACATCATGCCGCAGGTGATTGAAAACGCGCGGCTTATAACCGCAAGGCGTGCTGCACAGCAGTTTAAGGACGGTTCATGGGAGAAAAAGAGATTTTATGACCTAGAAAACGCGGGATTCGGGTTTGCGGAGGCTGTTGAAAAAGTAAAGCACGAACAGCTTTTGAAGAGAATTAAAATGCTTGAAAAACAGCTTGAAAACAGACATAGAACAGCGGGTTCGGCTTATTCCGAGGCTAAGATGGAATTTGACGACTAAAAAGTTTTATAGAACGATATTTTGAAAGGATGATTTTATTATGGCAATAAATTTGGCAAGTAAATACAGCTCAAGGGTGGCAAAGGCGTTTTCACTCAGAAGTTTTCTTAACGGAAGAACATCAAACGCTTACGATTTCGACGGAGTGCGCTCCATTAAAGTTTTTACACCTATCACTGTTGACGAGGTGGACTATGAGCGCAGCGGTACAAGCAGATACGGTGTTCCGACAGATATGCAGGACAGCGTTCAGGAGATGATTCTGACACAGGACAAGAGCTTTTCGCTCATTATTGACAAGGGCGACAATACATCTCAGATGATGATTAAAAATGCGTCCGACATGGTGCTTTTGCAGCTTGAGGAAAAAACTGTTCCGAACGCAGACAAATACGCGTTTTCACAGTTTGTAAAGAATGCGGGCACTGTTCATGGCATTGGCGCGAAGCCTACAAAGGACACCATTGCCGAGGCGATTATGGAGGCTTGTCAGGTGCTTGACGACAAGGGAGTGCCTGACGGCAGCGCGAGAACACTTTTCGCGACAGCCGAGATGTGCAAGCTCATTAAGCTGGCACCTGAATTTATAGGCATTGACAAGCTCGGTATCAAGGCGCTGTCAAAAGGTCAGATAGGTGAGATTTCAGGTATGCAGGTAGTTAAGGTACCTACTTCATATCTGCCGCAGAACTGCTATTTCCTCATCACATACAGAGAGAGCATACTCTTCCCGTACAAGCTCAAGGACACTAAAATTCACACAGATCCGCCCGGAATAAGCGGCGCTCTCATTGAGGGCAGACACTATTATGACGCGTTTGTTCTTGGGGCAAAGGCTGACGGCGTTTACGCAGCTGTTCTGGCGACTGAAAAGCTGGAAACTCCGTCTATCAACATAGACGACACAACTGCAACAATTACCTGTTCAGGCGCTGAGGTGATTAAGTACACAACCGACGGCACTGACCCGAGATACAGCATGAGTGCGAAGATATATTCTGCCTCAGCTGCCGTTGAGCACGGCGATACAGTTAAGGCTGTCGGATACGCAGACGGCAAGTTTACATCTGACGTCAGCGAGAAAAAGCAGTAATTACGGCTGTTTTTGCAGGGGGATTTGACGTATGCAGAATGTAATGACTGTAAACGACATATACACTGCGGCGCTTGCACTGCTCGGGGAATTCCCCGAGCAGGACAGCGAGAGCGTGACTGTGATGATTTCGCTTTTAAACACTCTGATTGCCGACTGCTTTGATATAAACAACACGATCAGAATCTACAAAGAAAAGGAAAAACTCGATGATATACCGTTTATAGAGAGCTTGGACGATGAGGTTGTATATGAAACCGAGCTTTGCAGAGACGGTTTGGTTTACGGCTTGGCGTCTCTTTTGATTCTGGAGGACGATACGGACAGGGCTTCGTTTTTTGATTTTCGCTATCAGCAGAAAAAGCTTCAGTACAACAAGATGGAAAATATAGATTCGGGGGAATTTACCGTATGATATATTACAAATTTTCCGGCACAAACAAGATGAAAAAGTTAAGGCTTGATATGTTCGGGGGTGTGGACTTTTTTTCGGACGCTTCACAGGTTTCATTGAGGCGCTCTCCGGACGCACTCAACATGATTGCCGATTCGAGATATTTTCCCGTAAAGCGCACAGGCTACAAAAAGGCTTACGGCAAATTCAGCGGCAGGATAAACGGTATGTTTTTGTATTCGCATGCGGATAAGAGAGAGTTTATTGTACACACCTACACCGAACTGCACAGCATTGATTTGGACACAGGTGAGGACAAGATGCTATATACCGGTATAAACAATGATTCTTCATCGGGATTTGTGATGAAAGGAATATTCTACTTTTTGGACGGAAAGCGGTTTATGATGTATGACGGTAAAGATACGGTGCCTGTTGACACGGTGCCATATATCCCGACAACAGTCATAGGAAGAAAGCCGTCAGGAGGCGGAGAGAGGTTTGAGTCGGAAAATCTGCTGACACAGCAGAGAAAAAACAGCTTTACAGCTGACGGCACCTCAAAGGAATATAAGCTGGACAGCATCAACATAGGCTCGCAGAAGGTGGAGTGTGTGATCTCAGGGGTTAAAAAGACAGAGGGCACTGACTTTACCGTAAACAGGACTAAGGGCAGTGTTACGTTTAACACGGCTCCCGCCAATGACTACGGTGCGGACAGTGTGCAGATTACCTTTTACTCCTCATCTCAGACGGCAAAGGACGACATAAACAAGTGCACAATATGCTCAGTTTTCGGAGCGGGAAACGCCACGACTGTATTTTTGAGCGGAAACAAAAATAAGCCGAACGCCGACTGGCACAGCGGTACATACAATCCGACATATTTTCCGAAAAGCGGATACTCGCTGATAGGCTCTGACAGCAGTGCGATAATGGGATATTTGAGGCAGTTTGACACGCAGATAATTATTAAGAGTCCGGGTTCACAGGACGCTACGCAGTATCTGAGGACGTGTGAATATGACGAGGATACGGGTGTGGGATATTTTCCTGTACAGCAGGGCGCTGACGGTATAGGAGCGTGCGCTAAGAAGTCGTTTGCCGTTTTGGAGGACACGCCACTGTTTTTGTCCGACATGGGTGTTTATGCAAGTGTGGGAAACGATATAACTTTGGTGAGGACGATGAGTCACCGCTCGAAAGCAGTTGACAAAAAGCTTTTAAAGGAGGCAAATTTGGAAAAAGCCTGCGGCTGTAAATATATGGGCAGATATTATCTGGCGGTGAATTCGCACTGCTATGTTGCAGACAGCAGACAACTATATACTGACGCGGACGGCAACAAAAGCTATGAGTGGTACTACTGGGACAATATTCCCGCAATATGCTTTATTGAGATAGACTCAAAGCTATATTTCGGGACAGAGGATGGGTATATTTACCGCTTTTGCAACGACAGCGAGCGCGATGCTTACTCTGACAATGGTACGGCTATAAAGGCATACTGGAAAACGCCTATGCTTGATATGGATGTATCATCCCAGTATAAAAATATACGCCGTGTGACTGTCTTGACCTTGCCGTATGCTAGGAGCTCGGTGTGTATGCTCTATAACAGCGACCGTGAATGGGAAAAGGAAGTTTTAAGGGA
>CALXEM010000008.1 GCA_944387335.1 uncultured Clostridia bacterium
GTATAGTATGCGGTGTCCCATAGCAAAACCTCCATAAAAAATTCAATTTAATTGTATAACAATATTTAATACAAATCAATTGTAAAATAAAACTTTGTTAAACTTCGTAAATTGAAAGTAATTTGAAGGTAAACGCTATGTGCATTTTTGTGTATTTTAACAATATTTAATATTGTTATTTCACAAGCTCTTTAATTGATGTCACAGTAGCACCGAGTGACTGAATTTCACTTGGAATAATAATTTTTGTAGCTTTTCCGTCAGCAGCTTTTGCAAATGCCTCATAGCTCTTAAGCAGGAGTACTTTATCAGATGGTGAAGCTTCGTTGAGCAGCTTAATACTGTCTGCCATAGCTTTCTGAACCATCATAATAGCCTCGGATTCACCCTGAGCTTCTCTTATCTTCTGCTCTTTTACAGCCTCAGCTTTAAGGATAGCAGACTGTTTTTCAGCCTCAGCTCTAAGGATCTGAGATTCCTTTTCACCCTCTGCAACAAGGATTTGGCTTCTCTTATCACCTTCAGCCTTGAGGATAGATTCACGGCGCTCACGCTCAGCCTTCATCTGTTTTTCCATAGCGTCCTGAATTTCTCTCGGAGGAAGAATATTTTTGAGCTCAACGCGGTTTACTTTAATACCCCATTTATCTGTTGCGTGGTCAAGAGTTGCTGTAATTTTGCTGTTGATTACATCACGTGAAGTAAGTGTGCTGTCAAGCTCCATCTCACCTATGATGTTTCTGAGTGTTGTGGCGCACAGGTTTTCGATAGCTGAAAGCGGTCTTTCTACTCCATATGTGTAGAGTTTAGCGTCTATTACCTGGAAGAATACAACTGTATCTATCTGCATTGTAACGTTATCTTTTGTAATAACAGGCTGAGGTTTAAAATCTACTACCTGCTCTTTAATAGATACTTTTTTTGCAATGCTTTCGATGAATGGAATTTTGATGTGTGGACCAGCTCCCCATGTTGTGTGATATGTTCCGAGTCTTTCAACAACATACCAGTTAGCCTGAGAAACAATCCTGATATTTCCTATGATTATAAGAACAAGAATAACTAAAATTATACCCAATACTACAAATGGCATTTTAATACCTCCTTAAAAATCACATTTTTAGTTTTGAATGTGTTTTGCATCGTCCGTGTTTTTTTCAACTACAAGCTTCACCCCATCCAATTTCACAACACGCACAATCGTATCTTTTGAAATAGGATTTCCGTCGGCGGAAACAGCGCTCCAGTCAATCCCCATGGCATTTACACGACCTGGGATGACATCACCTGAAATGTCTTCAATTACAACACCGTTTTCTCCGATTACCCTGTCAAAATTTGTTTTTTCAGGTTTTGTTTTAATCAGTTTTTTGACAAACGGTCTTGATAAGAGTAATGCAAGCAGTGATACCACAGCAAAGACAAAGAATTGTATTGTTACAGAAGCTCCGAAATATGCAGCAATAGCTGAAGCAAGTGCGCCTATTGCCAACCATATTGCCACAAGCTGTACGGTAACCCCCTCAACAATAAAGAAAACAACCGCAATCGCAATCCATATTAAAACGGCCTTTAATGCGTCCGGCATGTTGTCCACCTCCTTTCATGTGTTTTTGCTATTATTTTCTATGCTTAAAGTCTATCATAGCAATAACAAAAACACAATTACGGATTTTAGCTGTTTTAGCCTGATTTTAAGCAATTTGAGATATTTTTATCAATCTAATCTTCAGCTCTTATCGTATCTTCACCGCGCATTTCCGCAATAATTCTCTCTTATTGAGCGCTGATAAAGTTTTTAAGAGATTCTTTTTCGGACTGCATTTGCTGTGAGATTCCGTCCGAAAACAGTGACTCATACCTAAAAAGAGCAAAACCGTCATACCCTTCGCTTTCGGCATAGGAAACCTGTCGGGATAATATATTTTCGGCTGTTTTCCATTCATCTTTTCCGGATGTGCCCGCCCATTTGTCCTCCTGACCGATTTTATACGCCGCAAGACCTGTATAGAGCTTTACATTTCCCTTTTCAGCTAACTCTTTAAAGCTTAAAACAGTCTGTTCATATGGTAAGGATGAATTATTAAAGCCGTAATATATCTGTGGGCACAGGTAATCTATGTAACCGTCCTCAGAGAGCCATTTTTCTATATCGATAAACTGACCGTCATAATTGTTTTTCAAATTGCCCTGCGGGCTTATTCCTAAAAGGATTGTTTTATCGTGAGCTTTTATAGTTTCATAGACAAGGCTTACAAGCTTATTTATGTTTTCACGCCTGAAGTCACCTAAAGAAAGCTCACCGCCGTCTTTTACATACTGCTCATATTCCTGAGCGTCAAATGCTTCGTCTTTTGTGGGATAAAAATAGTCATCAAAATGTATTCCGTCAACATCGTAATTCTCAATTATTTCAGATATACCGTCCGCTATCAGCTGTCTTGCTTTTTGAGATGCCGGATTATAGTATATTCCTCCGTTATATTCCTTTACATCTCCTGCCCCTTCTTCAAGCATCGCCTTTGCAGGATTGTCATCGCTTAGCGTCTTTGATGAGTCAAGTTGTACCCTGAACGGGTTTACCCAAGCTTCAATTTTGAGATTTCTCTCATGCGCTTCATTCACCATTATTAAAAGCGGGTCAAATCCCGGGTCCTCGCCCTGAGTTCCGGTGCAGATATATGAAAACGGAAATATCTCAGACGGATACAGTGCGTCTGAAAACGGTCTGACCTGAGCAAATACAGTGTTAAGCCCCATTTCGGCTATTTTGTCAAATGCTGCTGATACGTTGTTTTCAAATTCCTCTTTGCTCTTTTGGCACAGCATGTCTTCTATATCAAGATAGGAAAGCCAAACAGCCTTTACCTGTGTATCATCATCTGTCTGTTGTTCTGTTTCAGTTTCACTTTGAGTATTTTCTGTTTTTTCGCCATTTTCCTGAAAACTCTCAAAATTAAGAACACTCTCCGCGGACGGATATTCACCGTCGGCATATTTTATAACGCTGGCATTACCCGAAATTGAATTAAAGGTATTGTTATCTTTGCCTTCATTCATTTGAAAATATCTCCACACACCTAAAGCTACAAAAATTGCAATTATAACAAATATAAATTTGCCATTCCTTTTCTTTGAGTATTTCACGACACAGACCCTCCGCAGTTTTGTGAGAATTTTATTTTAAACTTTAAGATATACTTATTCGTGAAGTGCTCAAAAAATGCGTTTTATTCTTTAATTAACTTTTTATATGTATATACTTTGGCATGTCGTACCACTTGACTGTAAAGCCCGCTCCATGTGAACAGAATACGGAATCAGGAGTATTCGGAAGGTCTCTTTCAGGCTCATATCCGATTTTGGAGATTATTTCATCGGCATTTTTACATGGACGGTATCCGTAAAACGAAAGTGATAGCCTGCCCTTACCTTTAGAAAAAGCCGTCAGCTCAGCGGAATAGCTTCTCATTTGAGATACAGGCGCATGACCTTTTATCACCGTAAATTCCTCGGCTGTAATCGGTGAGTCATATTCGCCGCCCATACGCTGAATATCTGATATAACTCTGCCTGAAAGATTTACCGGAACTTCGATTTCAAAGTCATACCACGGCTCAAGCAGGATATTTTCGGCATTCATAAGCCCTTGCCTTATTGCGCGGTAAACCGCTTCTCTGAAATCTCCTCCCTCTGTGTGCTTTAAATGAGCTCTGCCGGCTATGAGTACAACCTTTACCCCGCACAGAGGAGAGCCCGTCAAAACGCCTTTGTGCTCTTTTTCGAGTACATGGGTTCTGATAAGATTTTGCCAGTTTGACGCAAGGTCGTCTGTGTGGCACTCGCTTGCAAATGTTATTTTATCGTCATCGGACGGTTCAAGTCTCAAATGAACTTCAGCATAATGTCTTAAAGGCTCAAAATGACCGTAACCTATAACAGGTTTAGCTATTGTTTCACGATACAGTATTTCACATTCAGAGAAAGATACCTGCAAACCGTAATTTTCCGATAATGTTTTAGCTAAAATTTCAAGCTGTATCTCACCCATTATTTTAATTTGAATTTTAGATGTGTATTCATTCCACTCTACTCCCAAAAGAGGTTCTTCGTCCTCTATGCGGCGCATAATTGCCAAAACATCGAGCGGGTGGTGCGCTTTTTCATCAAATATCATCTCTGCCGATAAAAGCGGTGTCATGGTAAACGGTTGTACTGATATATCGTCGCCTATCTTCTGGCCGGATGTTGCGCTTATTCCGGTCACAGCACATATGCTTGCGGCTGGCGCTACGCTCA
>CALXEM010000009.1 GCA_944387335.1 uncultured Clostridia bacterium
TTAAATCGTCCGTCATTGTGTCAAACGCAAACTGCCTTATACTCTCGTCCGCCGCACAGGCGTTTAAAGTGTACGGCGCGTGCGCTAAAATTTTGCCGAATTTGTGCTCTTTCATTATATTTAAAAGAGCGTCAATGTCGGCTTTATCTATTTCCTTTGCCTTACCACCTCTCGGGTTGCGTGTAAAAAACTGAAAAGTGTTTGCGTTTATACTTACAGCCTCGCGTCCCATTGCCGCAAAGCCCTTTGATACCGAAAGATGACAGCCTATTGTTATCATTTATTTAACCTTTCCTTTCTGAGTTTTCACTTTCTATATCGAGCAGTTTTTTCTTTAAATCAACACCATATGCAAAGCCTGTCAGCGAGCCGTTTTTACCTATAACTCGGTGACATGGCACAACTATAAATATCGGGTTTTTGCCTATTGCCGCACCGACTGCTCTGACAGCTTTCGGGGCATCTATCATACATGCAATATCGGAATATGAAACCGTCTGCCCGTACGGTATGGTGCAAAGTGCATGCCAGACGGATTTTTGAAAATCAGTGCCGTTTTCAAAGTCAAAAGATATATCAAAGCTTTTTCGTCTGCCGTTTAAGTATTCATCAATCTCCGAGCACGCCTTTGTTATTGTGTCCGACTTTCGCTTTTCATAACCGCCCAAAATGTGCTCACCCAATAAAATATGCGTAACAACTCCGTTATTTTCAGCTATTGTTATTGTACCTATGTCGGTTTTGCAAAAATAAAAGCTTTTCATTTTAATTTTCCCGCTCAGCCAGATATTTTAAAGCCTCTTTTGCTGTGTTACACATATATTTCATCGCCTCAACAGGATATTTTCCCGCCGCTGTTTCGCCTGTCAGCATGAGCGAGTCTGCACCGTCGGCAACTGCGTTGAAAATATCCGATACTTCCGCCCTTGTAGGAACGGCGGAATTGTGCATTGAATGGAGCATCTGAGTTACCACCATAAACGTCTTATTCGCTTTAAGGCATTTTTCGGATACCTTTTTCTGCACATATGGTAACTCCCACAACGGCATTGCGTTGCCCAAATCGCCCCTTGCTATAACAATCTGGTCGGAAGCTTCCATAAACTCATCGAGCTTTTCGACGCCCTGCATATTTTCAAGCTTTGCAAATATCTCTATATCGTCAGCACCTGCGTCATCTAGTGCCTTTCTCAGTATCATTATGTCGTCCCTGCCCCTTACAAACGGAAGCATAACGCCTGTAACACCGCATTTTTTGGCGCCGGATATATTTTTTATATCGCTTTCTGTCAATGTAGGCGGATAGACGTCTGCACCCGGTAAAGCTATGCTCTTTCTGCTCTTTAAAACTCCGCCCCTTATAACGGTGCACTCAGCGTAATCTGCGAAAGATTTAGTTACTCTGATTAGAATTGTACCGTCGTCGAGCATAACGTCCTGTCCCTTTTTTAAAGCAGGCAGAACTATCTCAGGCACAGGTATTCCACCTTTGCCCAAAACGGCACTTCCGCCCTCGGACAAGGTTATATTTTCACTGAGTACACCTATTCTGAGCTCAGGTCCCTTTAAATCTATAAGCAGTTTATAGTTTACCTGCGCTTTCTCAGCCGCTTTTTTTAAATTGCCGAGCCACTCGGTGCAGTCGCATAAATCGACGTGCGAGAGATTGAGCCTTATACCTGTCATACCCATTTTAAACATCTGACACAGTGTATCGCTGTCACAGCAGGCAGGTCCCAAAGTTCCGTAAATATCTATTTTTTTATTTTTCATAAAATCACCGTTTTTCCTTTTTAAAAAATTATTATAAATTGATTTTACCAATTTAATTATAAATCGGCAACCATTGCTTTTTAAAATTCATTATAATAAATCAATTTTGAGTAAAAATATTTATGAAAGCTTTAAATAAAAAGTCTTTCACTAAAAAATATTTCAGGGAGGATTTTTTAAACTATGAAAAATAAAAAATATATAAATGAGCCTGTTGACAACAAGAAATCAAAATACAACGAAATGAACTTTGAAATAGACGCTATGGCGTCTGCCAACGAGTACACCGGACTTATCCCGTCCGCGCCGACATCTCAGTCCGAGCTGTCGTCATACAACAGCTTATACCCGCCTGTAAAGCCGAAAAAGAACAGCTCAAAAACTAAATATAAAAACAAAAAATAAGCTGTAACAATATAAAGTAAAAACGGCTTGGTATCCTCTTTGTTTAAGGATATCAAGCCGTTATATTTTTATTAAATCCGAGAAGTTTACTGTTTTAATTATTTTTTGAAATCTCGGCATTTATTTTTCTGTGATATACTGCGCGAAAAACAGCTGAAACTATAAACACGATAAGCGCTACTGGTACCGTGAGCATAGCTATAATTCCCAAAGCATCAGGCAAGCTGTTTTCCAAAACAGTGTACATCAAAAATAAGGCAGCAACCAAAATAATTCCCGATATATATTTTACAACGCCGAATTTTATATATTTGTCGTTTAATAAGCTCAGCACAGGGTCGTTGTCAAGCTTTTTCTGTAAATCTATGCGCAAAGCACAATCTTCACAGCACGGGCAACCGTCTAAAATTATGACTTCTGTGTCCTGCGGTATTTCCTGACCGCAAAACTCACATATAATCTTTTCGTCCATAATCCAAATACCGTTTCAGCGGCAGTAAAAATACCGCTAACGCCTTTTATTACTCATCAAGATAAGATTTTACCAAAATCTGCAAAAGCTCATCTCTGTCAATTTTTCTGATAAGACTGCGGGCATTGTTAAAAGTTGTGATATAGGTAGGGTCCTCAGAGAGAATATATCCGACTATCTGATTGATAGGATTATATCCCTTCTGACGCAGTGAATCATAAACAACAGTGAGTATTCTCTTTGTCTCTTTTTCTTTGTCTTCATGTATGGAAAATGAAATGGTTGGTTCTGACATAACAATCACCGTAACTTTGCAGGGCAAAGCATCCTTTCTTTTGCATTTTCAAGCAGAGAATTCCCGCCTTTTTCTAAAGTGTACATCATATACTCAAATTTATCAAGACAAAAAGATATTTTTTAATAATTGACACGATAAATTTATAATTTTAACTTAATGAAAAATATACATAAATTACATAACTTTTAATTGCTAAGTTGAGCATATTATGCTACAATATTTAACAGCAGTCTGTATGAATCACTGTATAAAGTACAGTAAAATACGGCATGAATTTACGGAGGTATTAAACAATGTTTAAGCAGGATGTTTATCTTGAACAACTTGTAAAGAGAAAAAACAATGCAGTATCAATACTTATAAGAATAGGAATAGTTTTGGGCGCAGTTATTTTAAGTGCGGCTATATTTATTTTATCACCTCTTGCGGGACCTTTTTCCACTATTCTGTTTTTAATCTTTGCTTTAATAGTATATGGAGCTTATATGGCTTTTATTTCACAGAGCATAGAGTATGAATATATCATAACAAACGGTGATATAGACATCGATAAAATAATCGCTCAGAGACGCAGAAAGCGCATTCTCTCATTCAAATGCAGAGACATTGACAAAATGGGTAAATATGACGCAAATGAGCACTCCTCTGTTCAGTATGATAAAAAATACTTTGTTCAGGATTCTGCTGACGAAAACCCATGGTATCTTGCATATACAAGCCCAAAACACGGCAGAGTGCTCGTTGTATTTTCAGGCTATGAGCGCGTATTAAACGCTATGCGTCCGTTTTTGCCGCGCGAAACTGTAATGAGCGTTTTTATAAATAAACAGGTGTGATTTTATTATGACAGCTGTCGGCGTTGATATACTTGACATATCAAGAATGGTAAAGAGTATGCAGTCTCAAAGCTTTATGAAAAGAGTTTTTTCTCAAAAAGAGCTTGAGATGTTTGAAAAACGCAACTTTCCTCCTCAGACAGTTACCGCAAATTTCTGTGCAAAAGAGGCTTTTTCAAAAGCTCTCGGCACAGGTGTGAGGGGCTTTAAGCTTTCCGAAGTTTCCGTTTTAAGAGATGAGATGGGCAAACCCTATTTTGAATTTGACGGCAGAGCTTTACAGCTTGCCGAAAACAAGCAATTTTCGGTTAGTCTTTCACATACAGCGGATACGGCAATCGCCTTTGTTATCGCTGAGGATAAATAAACTCTCTTTACCTTATTTTTAATCCATAAACTCAAAAAAGGCATCGCATGACAGAATAACTGCGGTGCCTTTATGTTATTTATAAGTCTGAAAGAAAGGAAGAAAGATTATGATAGTTACATGTGCTCAGATGAAAGCGATTGAACGCAAAGCCAACGAGCAGGGACTCAGCTATACAAAGATGATGGAAAACGCAGGTCTTGCCGTGAGCCGATGGGTTGAAGAAAAAACTGATATACAAGGAAAAAATATAATCATTTTCTGCGGAAAAGGAAATAACGGCGGCGACGGCTTTGTTGCGGCAAATATTTTGAGCGAGAAAAACTGCAAAGTTTCGGTCATTCTCTGCGAGGGTGCGCCAAAGACAGATGACGCCAAGATACAGTTTTTAAAGCTGACAGGCTCAAAAGTAAAAATTATTGATTTTAAGGAGGACGTTGAGGATTTTATTTCAGCCGTTAAAAATGCGGATATAGTTATAGACACAATATATGGCACAGGCTTTCACGGAAAAATAAAAGATGAAGTAAAAGATGTGTTCAAAGTAATAAACGCTATGAAAGCTTCAAACAACACTGTTGAGATTTTCTCCGTCGATGTGCCGAGCGGTGTAAATGCCGACAGCGGCGAATATGACACAGACGCTGTAAAGGCGGACTTTACCTGTGCTATACACTCATTAAAACCTGTTCATGTAATGGAGCACACAAAGCCGCTCTGCGGAGCTGTTGACGTGCTTTCTATCGGAATACCCGACAGTATAAACGATGAAATTGAACAGAGCTTCTTTATCACAAACGAAGCTTTTGTATGGGATAAGCTTAAAAAACGCCCTGCAAACAGCAACAAGGGCACTTTCGGCAAGCTTCTTAATATTTCGGGCAGCTTTTGCATGTCTGGAGCCGCATTTATGAGTACAACCGCCGCAATGCGTGCAGGTGCAGGACTTGTAACGCTTGCAACGGTAAAATCACTTGTATCAGCCTTTGCGGGACGCCTTGTTCAGTGCACCTTTATGGCGCTTGATGAGGACGAAAACGGAAATATATCCGTCAATGACTTTTCAGCTTTGGACGAAAAGCTAAAATCAATGACAGCCTGCCTTATAGGCTGCGGACTAGGTGTGACAGAGCATACAAAAGAGATTGTAAAGCACGTGATAGAGACAGCCGAATGTCCTGTAATAATAGATGCTGACGGAATAAATGCAGTGTGCTCCGACATAGATATTTTAAAAAGAGCAAAAGCTACTGTAATAATAACTCCGCATATCGGAGAGATGTCCCGCCTGACAGGTATTTCGATAGCTGATATTAAGAAAAATCCTTACACAACAGCCGCAGATTTTGCAAAACAGTATAATGTTACAGTCGTGCTCAAGGATTATATAACAATCATTGCCACGCCTGACGGCAGATTTTTCACCAACAAAACCGGAAACGCAGGTCTTGCCAAGGGCGGCAGCGGAGATATTTTAGCCGGTATTACGGCAGGCTTTGCAGCTCAGGGCATATTCCCTGCTGACAGTGCTGTCTGTGCGGCTTACCTGCACGGTGCGGCGGCGGACAAATGCGCTCAGAGAAAATCTCAGTACGGTATGCAGCCTATTGAACTGCTGGACGATTTGTGCGTTATCTTCGCTGAGAATTCACGATAACATTAAAAAAGGACGTCTAAAGCTATAAACTAAAATATTTATTTTGGAGGCGTCCTTTACTATGAAAAAACTGCTTATTTTATCTCTGACAGCTCTGCTTTTAGCCGCTTTATGTGCGTGCTCGAAAAAATTGAATACCGAAAATGTAAACTCTGTATCAGAAAAGTTTTCTTCGGACTTTACTGCAAAGGCAGACATACGTTACAGAGAGAGCGGCTCAAAAATAGAGCTCAGCCGCAGCGGAGAAACCTTTATAATGACATTCTGCGCAGACGATGAGCTCGGTGGAATGAAATTCACGCTCAACACCTCGAATAAAAGCGGCACTGTCGAATATAAGGGTATGACTATACCGTTTGAGGCAGATACTAACACTCCAGTACAGGTTATATCAGATATATTTGATACATTAAAGAACGCTCAAGATATAAGGGTATGGGAATCCGACGGCTGTCTTATTGCGGCGCAGAACGGCGAGGACGATTTTTTTGTAGCTGCCGATATTAACAGCTCTGAGATAATATCAATATCCGTGCCGGTATTGGATTTGGAAATTAACTTTGATTCCTTTAAATATATTTAAAAGTTGTGTGGTGTTTAAAATTCATGGAAATTAAAATTCCTATATTCGCAGAGGAAATTTTGAGAATGCTCGAAGATAAAAGCTTTGAAAGCTACGCTGTGGGCGGCTGTGTGCGAGACAGTCTTATGGGCAAAACACCGAATGATTGGGACATATGCACCTCTGCCCTACCCTCTCAGATAAAAGCGGCGGTTTATCCGTTAAAAGTAATTACCGTCGGAGAAAAACACGGCACAATAGCTGTACTGAACCGCGCGAAATGCATTGAGGTGACTTCCTTTCGCACAGAAAGCGCATATACAGACTCAAGGCACCCCGACAGCGTAGATTTTGTAAAGGACGTTTCCGAGGATTTAAAGCGCCGCGACTTTACCGTAAACGCAATGGCTTACAGCAAAAAACGCGGATTTAAAGATTTGTTCGGAGGAAAAAAAGATTTAGAAAATAAAATCATACGGTGCGTCGGTGATCCTGAAAAACGCTTTTCCGAGGACGCACTACGCATAATGCGAGCAGTGCGCTTTTCCGCTGTTTTGGGATTTAAAATTGAAGGAAACACGGCAAAAGCCGTATCGGATTACGCTTATACTTTAAAGGATATATCCGCCGAGCGTATATATGAAGAATTAAAAAAGACATTTTGCGCTGAGTATTTTGAATGTGTAGAAAATGGATACGAAAACGTTTTTGCGTCTGTTTTAGGAGAGGAAAACATACTGAAAGCGCGATTTTCATGTGTAAAAAATCTTGACTGCGACTTTGTTCTGCGCCTGTCGGCAGTTTTAAAGGACAAACAAAGCGCTCAAATGGCACTATTTAAACTAAAAGCGGACAAGCAGACGCAAAAAAGCATACTGTCGATAATGGATGCCTTATCAGAAAACAAAATACCGCAAAGCAGAATAGAAGCCCGTTTTCTGATAAACAAGTACGGTGTAAAAAGCGCCGAATATTTTTTAAAAATATCATCGGTAATCCGGCGCGAAAATATGGACAAGGCAAAATATGCGCTTAATATGATTTATGATATTGTCAAAAAGAATGACTGCACCGATATTTCAATGCTCGATATAGACGGAAATGATTTATCCGCGCTTAACATTCACGGCAAAGATATCGGAAATACGCTTAATAAACTTTTAAACCTTGTAATGTCGGACAAGTTAAAAAACGAAAACTTTGCCCTTATAAATTATGTTAAACAAAACATTGTAAAATAATTTTACATACAATAATCTCTGTTTTCAAGGCGCAGTAAAGCGATAGGGATTGATTTTTTTTAAACAATATCATATAATAAATGTATATGCGAAACACGTTTCGCCTGTTTCGTCAAAAATTCCTCTTTTGCAGTTTTCCGACAGAAATGTCAAAAGAGGACGTTTTATAAACCTAAATTTATTTCATTGCTGTCGGAGAAAAGGTGGTTTAAAAATGTTAGTTTCTTCAAAAGAAATGCTTACAAAAGCAAGAGCCGGTAAATATGCAGTAGGTCAGTTTAACATCAATAACCTTGAGTGGACAAAAGCTATCCTGCTCACAGCTCAGGAGTGCAACTCCCCTGTTATCCTCGGTGTTTCCGAAGGTGCAGGAAAATATATGTGCGGTTATAAAACAATCGTTGGCATGGTAAACGGTATGCTCGAGGAGCTTAACATCACAGTTCCTGTTGCTCTTCACCTTGACCACGGCAGCTATGAGGGCGCTCTCAAATGTATCGAGGCTGGCTTCTCTTCTGTAATGTGCGATGGTTCTCACTATCCAATCGACGAGAACATTCAGAAAACAAAAGAGCTCATCGCTATTGCTGACGCTAAAGGTATCTCCGTTGAGGCTGAGGTTGGCTCCATCGGCGGTGAGGAAGAC
>CALXEM010000010.1 GCA_944387335.1 uncultured Clostridia bacterium
GCTAAGAGGAATAGGACTTACTCAAAAGGAACTTGATATATTGGGTGTATCCCATGCCGGAGAGGTTTAATGAATAAAAATCAATATATCTGAAAGGATTGGTTTTAATATGAGTATTCATGAAGAATGCGGTGTCTTCGGTGTTATATCCCCTGCTCCGCAAAAACTGGCCGATATTGTATATTACGGTCTGTATGCTCTTCAGCACAGAGGTCAGGAAAGCTGCGGCATTGTTACAAATGATGACGGTGTGTTCACTTCATATAAGGATTTGGGACTTGTCAGCGAGGTTTTTTCAAAGGAGAGATTATCCTCCTTTCCAAACTCAACCATGGCTGTCGGCCATGTAAGATATGCCACAACGGGCGTGTCAAACCGAAATAACTGTCAGCCGATAGAGGTAAACCATCAAAAAGGAAAAATGGCTATTGCACATAACGGAAATTTGAGCAACGCCTATGTCCTGCGAAATGAGCTTGAACTATCGGGCGCTATTTTCCACACCACAAGCGACACTGAAACAATAGCCTATATAGTCACAAAAGAGCGGTTAAAATGCTCCTCCATTGAGGACGCTTTGAGCAATGCAATGAACAAGCTTGACGGTGCATACTCACTGATACTAATGTCATCGCAAAAGCTTATCTGCGCAAGGGACCCACACGGTTTCAGACCGCTGTGTTACGGAAAAACACCTGATGGAATGTATATAGCCGCTTCGGAAAGCTGTGCTTTAAAGGCCGTAGGCGCCGAGTTTATACGCGACGTTATGCCCGGAGAAATACTTATTTTCAGCAAAGACGGCATCGTTTCAAGAACAGAGCACTGCAACAAAGCGCCTAAAAAATCATGTATCTTTGAATACATATATTTTGCGCGTCCAGACTCTGTAATAGACGGAGTATGTGTTCACACTGCACGCAAGCATGCCGGCGAAATTCTTGCAAAGGCTCACCCGGCTGATGCAGATATTGTAATTGGCGTACCTGATTCAGGTCTTGACGCGGCGCTCGGCTTCAGCGAAGCTTCGGGTATTCCTTACGGAATAGGTTTAATTAAAAATAAATATATCGGCAGAACATTTATCTCTCCCGGACAGGACGAACGAATAAATCAGGTCAAAATTAAACTCAGTCCTATTCAGTCAACCGTTGAGGGAAAGAGAATTGTTCTGATAGACGATTCTATCGTAAGAGGTACGACAAGCGCCCGCATTGTAAAGCTTCTGCGTGAGGTAGGCGCCAAAGAAATTCACATGCGCATATCATCACCGCCGTTTCTTTACCCATGTTATTACGGAACGGATATTGATTCACAGGAGCATTTGATAGCCTGTAAGCACACAACAGAAGAAACAGCCAAAATTATAGGTGTCGATTCTTTAGGTTATCTGCCTGTTTCTTCCTTAAACGAGCTTATCTCATGCAACGATTACTGCAGTGCCTGCTTTGACGGCGTTTATCCTACGGTTATTTCATCAGATACGCGAAAAAATAAATTTGAGCAGAAGCTATCTGAAAAAACACGCAAATAATTGATTTTAAACGGGAGGTTTATTTATGCACTTTACAAAAATGCACGGCTTGGGCAACGATTATCTGTATGTCTACGGTGAACCTCAAAACCCGTCTGAACTTTCGGTAAAGCTTTCAAACAGACATTTCGGCGCCGGTTCCGACGGTATGATATGGATTTCCCCGTCCAATGTAGCTGATTTTAAAATGCGCATCTTCAACGCTGACGGCAGTGAAGCCAAAATGTGCGGCAACGGCATACGCTGTGTAGGAAAATATGTATACGACAAAGGCTATACAGACAAACAAAATTTAAAAATAGAAACGCTTTCAGGTATAAAGACACTTAAGCTTCAGGTTGCAGGCGGTAAAGTCAGCAGTGTATGTGTAGATATGGGCAAAGCTTTGGCGCAGGACGATTTAACCATTACCGTAGACGGCAGTGAAATTGTATGTACTCCGGTAAATGTAGGTAATCCACATGCAGTTGTATTTGTAGACGATATAGCAAAAGCTCCTCTTTATGAAATCGGACCGAAAATAGAAAAACACAGCGCTTTTCCCGACGGTGTCAATGTGGAATTTGTGCAGGTTATTGATAAAGACAATCTCAGAATGAGGGTTTGGGAGCGCGGAAGCGGTGTAACAATGGCGTGCGGAACAGGCGCGTGCGCGAGTGCCGCGGCCGCTGTAAAGAAAAAGTTTTGTCCTATAAATACACTGATAAACGTCCGTCTTGACGGAGGCAATTTAAAAATACAGATTGACGAAGAACACAATGCAGCCATGACAGGCCCTGCCGACACTATCTACGAAGGAGATGTCATTGTATGATAACGCCTAACATGAACTATGCTCAGCTTAAGGACTCCTATCTTTTTTACAACATATCTCAGAAAATAAACGCATATATGCAAAAGCACCCGGATGCACGCCTTTATAAAATGGGTATCGGAGATGTTTCTCTTCCGCTTTGTGACGCTGTTATAAAAGCTCTGCATGAAGCTGTTGATGACCAGGCAAAAAAGGATACATTTCACGGATATATGCCCGAATGCGGAGCTCCGTTTTTAAGGGAAACTATTGCTTCACACTACCTTAAAAGAAATGTAACCTTATCCCCTGACGAGGTTTTTGTATCAAGCGGTGCAAGTGACGAACTCGGAGATATTCTCGATTTATTCGACAAAAAGAATTCTGCTCTTGTAATAGAGCCTGCATATCCTGCGTATGTTGACGCAAATATAATAGCGGGAAGAAAAATATATCATCTGCCTTCATCTCAAAAAGATAATTTCACCCCAAAGCCCGATGAGAGCATTGACGCCGATATAATCTATATATGTTCACCTAACAACCCGACCGGCGCGGTATTTTCCAAAGCCCAGCTCAAGGAATGGGTTGATTACGCTAACGAAAAAGGTTCTGTAATTCTCTTTGATGCGGCATATGAGGCGTTTATCGAAGATGACAATTTACCTCACAGCATATTCGAAATAGACGGTGCTAAAACCTGCGCCATTGAAATATGCTCACTTTCCAAAACAGCGGGATTTACCGGCACAAGGCTCGGCTATACAGTTATACCGAAAGCACTTGTAAGGAACGGTATGAGCTTTAACTCAATGTGGGTTAGAAACCGCACAACAAAGACAAACGGCGTATCTTACATCATTCAAAAAGGCGCCGCCGCAGTGTTTACCGATGAGGGACAAAAACAAATCCATAAAAATATTGGAATATACAAGCAAAACGCCAAAATCTTTATGGAATGTTTTGATAAGCTCGGTATATGGTACTGCGGAGGCAAGAACGCGCCATATATATGGATAAAATGTCCTGACAATATGGGAAGCTGGGAGTTTTTCGATTATCTTTTAAATGAAATACAGGTTATCGGTACACCGGGTGAAGGTTTCGGAAAATGCGGTGAAGGCTATTTCCGCTTTTCCACATTCTCATCACCTGAGGATACTGCTCAGGCGGCAGAGCGTATATATAACCTTTTAAAAAGCAAGTGAGGTATTAAAATTTTATGCGCGATTATCAAGAGGAATTTGAAAAAAGAGTTGCATTTATAAAAAACATAATAAAATCGAGCAAAGCTGACGGTATTGTATACGGAAACAGCGGCGGCAAAGACTCAGCCTTAGTGGGCATTCTCTGTAAAGCCGCATGTGAAAACACAGTAGGAATTATCATGCCGTGCTCATCTAAACGAAACTACAATGAAGACGTCGCCGACGCTCAGACTGTGGCTGATAAATACGGTATTGAAACTAAACTACTTGATTTACAGCCACTTAAAGAAACTGCCGTTTCGCTGTTTGGAAATATTACAAAACTTAACAAACAGGCGCTTTCAAATATAGCTCCGCGTCTTAGAATGACAACGCTGTACGCTTTTGCCGCCAGCGAAAACAGACTTGTGGCAGGTACAGGCAATAAGAGCGAATACTATGTCGGATATTTCACCAAATGGGGCGACGGCGCGCATGACTTTAACCCTATTGCAGATTTGAGTGTAACAGAGGTTTATGAATTTCTGCGCTGGCTCAAAGCGCCGGAATGTGTTATAAATAAAGCTCCCTCTGCCGCACTGTTTGACGGTCAGACAGATGAGGAAGAAATGGGCGTTAGCTACAATGAGCTTGACGCATACATTGACGGAGAGAAAATTTCTTCGGATAAAGCTCAGATAATTAAAAAGCTTCACAATTCCAGCGACCACAAAAGAGACGGCATAGCAGTTTATCAGAAGCCGTCATACAAAGCCTAACCTTTCCTTTATAATATAAAAAACGGGACAGTATCTGAAAACATAACAGATACTGTCCCGTTTTTATTTATTCTAATTTAAAATAAGCTTAATTTATTTTGCCTGTGCGTCTTTCATTCTCTTTTTCTCAAGGAGATTGTTTATTCTGTGTACAGGATTGAGCAAATCACTGATAGACTGGTCGTGGTTGAGCTTGTCTATTATAAGTGAGATGTATTTGGACATATCTACCTCTTTGTACCACTCTCTCTTTAAGAGCTCAGGTGTACGGTAAACGAGGTTTGTTGTGAATACTTTTGCAATAGAACCGTTTGCATAAGCTTCGTCGAACTTATCAAGTCCCTCGCAGAAAAGTCCAAAAGTTGTGCAGATAAATATTCTCTTAGCACCCTTTGATTTAAGCTTTTCAGCGATATCGAGTACAGACTCACCTGATGAAATCATATCATCAACGATTATGAGGTCTTTACCCTCAACGCTGTCACCCAAAAACTCATGTGCAACGATTGGGTTTTTACCGTTTATAATAGTTGAATAGTCTCTTCTCTTATAGAACATACCGAGATCTACTCCGAGTACGGAGGAGTAATACATACATCTCTGCATTCCGCCCTCGTCAGGAGAAATAATCATAAGGTGGTCTCTGTCTATTTTGAGATCCTCAACGTTGTTTACAAGTGCTTTGAGGAACTGGTAGTAAGGCTGAACGTTCTCAAAGCCTTTAAGCGGTATAGCGTTCTGAACTCTTGCATCGTGAGCGTCGAAAGTGATGATGTTCTCAACACCCATATTTACAAGCTCCTGGAGACAGAGTGCACAGTCGAGTGACTCTCTTGAAGAGCGCTTATGCTGACGTCCCTCATAGAGCATAGGCATAATAACGTTTATTCTTCTTGTTTTACCGCTTGCAGAAGCAATGATACGCTTTAAATCCTGATAATGATCGTCAGGACTCATCGGAACTTCCATTCCGTACATCTTATATTTTACACCGTAGTTGAATACATCTACCAATATAAAGAGGTCATGACCACGTACAGACTCCTTTATAGTACCCTTTGCCTCACCTGTTCCAAAGCGCGGGCAATATGTGTCAATCTGATAAGAGTCTCTGCAGTAGCCTATAAAATCAGCTTCCTCTAAAAACTCGCCGTGTCTTTCAGCTCTCCAGCTTGAAAGATAATGGTCAACCTTGCTGCCAAGCTCTTCGCAGCCTTTCATTGCTGCAATGCTGAGCATTCCCACTGGAATTGCGACCTCATGAAGATTATTGCCTTTTGTTGTATCCACCGTTATTCCTCCCAAGAATAATTTTTACGGAAACGTCCGTTTATTGACGTACATAATCAATTATAGTATAACGTTATTTTCTTGTTTTTTCAATAATTTAATCGCTGTTATGTGTTTTATCGACAATTTCTAAAAATCAGACAATTTGTACAGTCATCACTGCACGATAATATATCAATTTAACAAATCGTAAACACAATATCAACATATTGAAAACATTTAGCTTTAAACTTTAGCAAAGTCTTTTATTTAGCAAGTTCTGACAATATGTTTGTTATCAGCTTATAGGTACGTTCAACGGAGCGCAAATCAAGGCACTCTTCAGGAGTATGGCATCTTGTTATATTAGGACCGATTGCTATTGCGTCAAGATCTTTTATTTTAGATGAGAGCAGTCCGCACTCAAGACCTGCGTGCAGTGCCTCTATCTTCATTTCCTTGCCGTACATCTGTCTGTATGCAGCACTTACAACATCTCTTATATGCGAGTTTTCATTGTATTTCCAGCCCGGATAGCTGCTGTCGCACTTCATTTCAAAGCCGAAAGTATCGGCTAAAAGCTGTATTTTTTGTCTTGTCTGCTTTTGCAGGCTTTCAACAGAGCTTCTTGGAGAAAACTTTATACAATATCTGTCCTCTTCCATTCCGACTATACCCATATTGACAGACGAAACTACAAATCCACCTGCATTTACATTACGGCTTATGGCACCGTCAGGAGCAAGATACATAAGCTTTACTATATCGTGCGTTGTCTTTTTCTTCATATGTTTTTTGCAGTCAATAGGTTTTACAGTTATCACTGCTTGCGGCTCAGACGCTTTTATCTCTGTCAAAATTTCGTCGGCAATCTCATTTGCTGTTTTAAGCGCCTTTTGAAGCTCGGACTTATCAAAGCTTACCTTTATATTACAGCTTCTCGGGATAGCGTTGTCCTTTGTGCCGCCCTCAAGCTCTGATATTCTCATGGAGTGATATTCGCTCATAAGCTCATAGAGCATTCTTGCAGCAAGCTTATTGGCGTTTGCACGCTCTAAATGTATATCGCAGCCTGAATGTCCACCTGTAAGTGAGTCTATCACTATTTCTATACCTTCGCTGTCCTCTTTTTTCCACTCAACATCCTTATAGAGTCTGAGTCTCATACCGCCTGCGCAGCTTACTGTGGCTGTACCCTCCTCCTCGGAATCAAGGTTGAGCATTTGTTTTGCCTTTAAAACGCTTGTGTCGAGAGCAGCAGCTCCGAACATTCCTGTCTCCTCCTGAGATGTAAAGACACACTCAAGCGCCGGATGTGTAAGGTTTTTATCACTCAAAACAGCCAAAACCATTGCAACAGCTATACCGTTGTCAGCTCCAAGTGTTGTTTTATCTGCTGTAAGGTATTCACCGTTTTGTATAAGCTTTATTGGGTCCTTTGAAAAATCATGTGTGCTGTCCGAAGTCTTTTCGCACACCATGTCAGTATGTCCCTGCAAAATAAGCGGCGCTACGTTCTCACCGGCGTTGCATGCAGGCTTTTTTATAATTACATTGTTTATATCATCTCTTATATATTCCAAGCCGTTTTTTTCGGCAAACTTTATAAGATAATCACTTATCGCTCTTTCATTGCCTGAAGCTCTCGGAATAGATGAAATTTCCTCAAAATAATCAAATACTGCCTGAGGCTCAAAGCCTGTTATTACACTACCCATATATACCTTCCTTTTTATTTGGTTTTATTACAAAATAAGTATATTTTCGATAAACTTATTATAACCCTGTTCGCTTTTTTTGAAAAGCAGTGTATGTATATTTTCTGTCTATTTATTTTTTTTAGTAAAATTATTTGAAGCCAAATTTTCTCTCATTTCACGCAGTTTTTCCATTGCCTGATAATATTTAGTAGATTTTAAATTAGGAAACGCATTTAAAAGACGTTTATCCTGAAAATTTAACTTTATTCCCAGTTTTGCAAAATTCCTGTCCGCACCGAGTTTGTTTTTCATGTCCTGCTTAATGGTGTTGATACGCTCGATTTCCGCAGCTTTCTCTTTTTCTATGAAGTTTTGTATCATTTCGAGTCTGCCGTTCATATTCAACAAGTGCTTTACAGTTACAAATATATCCACTGCCAAAAGCGCAATTATACCGCCGCTTATGAATATCTGCTGATATACATCCAAATGTCTGTCATAAAACGAGGACAGCGCAGGATGTATAAGTTTTATAAGCACAACGGCAAACAGACCGAATACTATTGCACCTTCAAGACAAACTCTTCCGTTTAACTGAAACTTCCTCTTTGAATAGTCCCACCATCTTGCATGAAAAAGCTTTTCCATAAGCCATGAGGTGAAGTACTCAAGCGTACATGTTAGCATTGCCCCCGATAAAAAGAGTCCGATAACATTCTGTGTGCCTTTTCCGAGCACAATAATTACGCATATTGCTCCAAAACCGTATATTGGACATATCGGTCCGTTTAAAAATCCTCTGTTTACAAATTTTTTCTGTGTAACAGAACAAAGAATTGTCTCATATACCCATCCAAAAAAGCTGTATGTAATAAACCACATACTGTATTTAGCGAAAATCTCCATACAGAATTCCCCTTTTTCATTATTTAAAATACAGTATATATCCGTATTATCATAAATTCAATATGTATTTCTGTTAATAAATTACTCTATATTGGTTACACTTTATTTTACCCTTAATTTACAGCTTTTTAACTTATAAATTCAGAAAATATATATAATTAGTTTATCGAACAAAATATTCTAAAAAAAGAAAGGAATGTGACAAATGAATACAACGAATATAAAAACGAGAACAACCGCTGCTTTAATGAGTTTTCTGCTCATTTCATCCTCTTTACTTTCAGGCTGTTCATCATCTGACAGCTCATCTGAAAACAGTGACGGTGAAAATATATTCCATGTAGTAACATATGCCAACATAACCGATGAAAATTTTGCAGATACCCTTACAAAAAATCTTACTGAAAACACTGTCTCCCTCATTCAATCTCAACCTAAAGCCGTTATAAACGTTGAAAATGTGCTTATGGGAGATTCATCATCCGACCCTACAACTGCTATGGGCGGCGTTTTAAAGCTCTCCACAATGATTATTGACAAAGAGATTGATATTCTCATAACTTCACACGACCAGCTTAAATTAAACGCTGATCAGGACGGTTTTATAAGTCTTGACGAACTTTACACACAAGAAGAGCTCGATTCTATGGGCGTAGAAACTCTCAGCTTTGAAAACTCATCGGGAGAAAGCGGTGTATATGCAGTTGATTTATCAGGAAGCGAAGAGCTAAAAGCCGCACTGAATGAGGAAAATGTCGGCGCTGGAATAATAGTAAATACACCTGACACCGAGTTGGCAAAGGATATATTCACAACGCTTATAGAAATGTATTCCTCAACTGAGGAACAGTAATCATCGCTTTTAACGGAAAGTTACCACGTATAAACGAATAAATTTAATTTTTATCCATCGTAAAATTATTCTCCTTTTATTTTTATGTGTTGTTTTCTGCTTTCCGTTAAAATAAAAAGAGCTGTCGGAAGCTTAGAGCTTTCCGGCAGCTTTTTTAAGTTCTTTTCTTTTTATAGACGGACTATGCAGCCTCTTCCTGTGTTTGTGCAGGCTGATATACAAGGGCATTTGCATTTTCTGTGTCTATTTTAAATGTGCAGTCAGATGGTGTCAGCTTTATATATCCGTCCTCTCCGTATTTTGCGATATTCACTTCAACCACACCCGACGCAACAGCCTTACCCTCGCTTTTAAATACGATAAGTCTCTGTGAATCGTTTACAGTTTTATTTTCCGAGCCATGTGTAAATATATACTGATAATACCACTGTGTTCTTGTCCACTCACAGCCCGCTGTTTTATACGCATCTTTTGCGGAATAGTAAGGCTCAAATATGTACGCCTCATCCCATGCAAAATATGTGCAGTCTGCAATATTTACCTCAGTTGCACCCTCGGCGGTGAGTTTTGCATTTAAGGTTTGAGTAAATTTTACTTTCTCATCGTTTAAATCCGTGGTCTTTGAGTTTCTGAATCCCGAAGTTCCAATCATCATAAATATCGCTATTAAAAATCCGAGAACAATTACACCCAACACTATCAGTTTTATTTTAGTAGATTTTTTCATTGGCAAAATCCTCCTGATTATTTTCTGCTGATGTGTCCTATTATACAACAGTATGCATATATTAAACAAGGTGCAGTAAAATTTTTTACAATATATGAACTCTCCTTTAATACAAAATACATATTTTGTAAATTGATTGACGTATATCCCTCAACATGCTACACTTAAATAATTATAAACAATAATTTATTATGCAATTATCATAATTAGATATATTTTGATTAAATATGAAAGGAGGCTGCAGCTTTGAAACTCGGTAAACAGATTTCACGAAAAGAGGAATTTTACTGGAATAAGCTCGACAATACAGCTAAGGTATATCCCGCAATATCCTCAAACAATGCTACAAATGTATTTAGATTAAGTGTAAAGCTTAAAGAAAAAGTATTACCCGATTTACTTGAGCAGGCTTTAAAAAATTCGCTGAAGCTACTGCCTGCTTTTAATGTAAAATTAAGGCGCGGTCTGTTTTGGTATTATTTTGACACAAATTTTGCAGTGCCTACGGTACGTGAGGACGCAACTTTTCCATGCAATAAAATAGACAGATTTAAAGACAACGGATTTCTTTTCAGAGTGACATATTTTGAAAAAAAGATAAATTTAGAGGTATTCCACGCTCTGTCAGACGGTACTGGAGCGTTTGTATTTTTAAATTGCCTTGTGAGCGAATATTTAAAGCTGGCTTATCCTGATGATACGCCTTTACAGTCAGTTTCATCAATCGACACCTCTCTGCCGCAGTCGGCATATGAGGAAAATAGCTTTCTCACTGCCGCCGCTAAAAACGCCTCTCAAAAAAGCTCAAGTTTAAGCGCTGTACCCGCTCGTCCCAGTTCATACAGAATACCCGGCGTTTCTGTAGGATTTAAAGAGCTTCGTGTAATACACGTCCTCGTCTATTCCAAGGAGCTTTTAGCTTTGGCTAAAGAAAAAGGCGTTACACTGACAGTTTATCTCACAGCGCTTTTGCTGCTGGCAATCTATGAGGAAAGCTGGAAATACTCAGGTAAAAAACAGCCTGTATCAATTTGTATTCCGATAAATCTGCGTATATGGTTTAAGTCGAACACTTTAAGAAACTTTTTTACATTTATAAATGTAACTGTTGATTTCAATGAAAAGGAATATTCCTTTGACGAACTGCTCGATATAGTTTCAAAACAGCTTAAAGAAAAAATAACCTATGACGAGATGTTAAGCAAAATAACAAATAACGCAAATGCGGAAAAATCCTTTGCCCTGCGCATAATACCGCTGTTTATAAAGAAAATAGGTCTTAAAATTATCTCGCACAAAACAGAAAAAGGAAATACTACAACACTTTCAAATCTAGGCGTTTTGAAATTTTCAGATGAGGCTAAAAAATATATTGAGCGCTGCGACGTTATTATAAACTCAACTGCACATCAGACACTGAAATTCGGTATTGCATGTGTAAACGACTGTCTGAGCCTTACATTTACATCGTCAACCGAAGAAAACGACATCCAACGTTTTTTCTGCCGATTTTTATCGGAACGCTCTGTAAAAATCAGAATAATTACAAACTGATGTAAATTTAAAGTGCGAAAGGACTGAAGAAATATGAAATACTGCTCACAGTGCCGTGTCAGTATAGAAAACGATATAGAAAACTGTCCTCTGTGCTCATCTAAGCTCGAATTAAGTGACGACCAATTTGAAAATGAATATCCCGCTGTACTGGAGATAAGCAACCGTAGGCGCATAATTTTAAAAATAATACTGTTTATATCGGTCATTGCCGCAGGTATCAGCATAGCATTAAACCATATGAACGACTCAAGTGTCCTTTGGAGCTTAGGCGTTGTTGCAGGTCTTGCGTATGCGTGGATAAGCCTTATATCTGCGCTCAAGTCCTCAAAGAATATAGGGCTTAATCTTATAATACAGATTTTAGCACTCTCGCTTTTATCTGCCGCGATAGACTATCTCAGCGGCTGGCGCGGATGGTCTGTAAACTATGTTACTCCGTTTTTGATGACAATAGGCACGGTTATAATAACCGTAATAACTATAATACGCCCGATGCAGCTCAGAAATTATATAGTCTACCTTATCGACATAGCTGTTTTGGGGCTTATTTCGCTTATTCTTATATGGACTGGAACCGCCACAGTAAAATGGGCGCTTATTGCGTGCTCGCTTTATTCAATAATAACGCTCATAGGAATGTTTTTGTTTGCCGACAGGCGTGCAAGGCACGAAGTAAAAAAACGCTTTCACTTTTAACTTTAATATTGTTATAAAACTAGCTTAAAAATAATAACACAAGTGCTTAAAATCAATGTCAAATTGACGATTTTGAGCGCTTATTTATATATATAAAGCTTTTGTTATTGCCTTTTTTACTTATGTATGTAATAATATACTTCGATATTCTAACTATTTTATCTTATACTTATAATTAAAAAGGAGTGTTTTTAGTGTCTGCCAAACATCAAAACGATCTCGGCAGGGATTCCATAGGCTCGCTTTTATTTAAGCTTGCCGTACCCGCAATAGCCGCACAAATAGTAAATGCGCTGTACAACATAGTCGACAGAATGTACATAGGACATATTCCGAATGAGAGCGTTCAGGCGCTCACAGGTCTTGGACTGTGTTTTCCGATAATTTTGATAGTTTCCGCTTTTTCTGCTTTTGTAGGAATGGGCGGAGCGCCGCTTGCTTCCATTAAAATGGGAGAAAACGACAACGAAGGTGCTGAACAGATTATGGGAAACTGTCTTACAGCTCTTATAGCCATTTCCGTAATTTTAACAGTCATACTGCTTTTGTTTAAAAAGAACTTTCTGTTTTTATTCGGTGCGAGCGAAAGCACCATCGGTTATGCAGATTCCTAGCTGAGCATATATGTACTCGGTACAATTTTTGTTCAGCTTTCACTTGGACTTAACTCATTCATCAATACACAGGGATTTTCCACAATCGGTATGGGTACTGTAATAATAGGTGCCATTGCAAATATTATACTTGACCCTATATTCATTTTCGGCTTTAACATGGGCGTTAAGGGTGCCGCTTTGGCAACAATTATATCTCAGGCACTGTCAGCTATATGGGTTGTAAAATTCCTTACAGGCAAAAAGACCATTATTCGTTTCAGAAAAAAATACTTAATGCCAAAAGTAAAAATACTTCTGCCTGTATTTGCGCTCGGTCTCTCCCCGTTTGTAATGCAGTCAACAGAAGGTCTTGTAAACTTGGCTTTAAACATCTCCCTGCAAAAACACGGCGGAGACTTGTATGTAGGTGCAATGACTATCATAAGCAGTATAATGCAGGTAACCACAATGCCGCTTACAGGTTTCGGTCAGGGCTTACAGCCTATTATAAGCTATAACTACGGCGCTAAAAATTTCAGCCGTGTTCGCCGAGCATATAAACTCGCTTTGATATGTTCTCTTGCATTTTCCATAACTGCATGGTCAGTGCTTCAGCTCTTCCCGAGCGTGTTTATTGCTATCTTCAACAACAACCCAACCCTCACTGCCCTCACAATACCTTCAATGAGATTGTTTATGGCCGGTGTGTTCATTATGCCGCTTCAATTCGTATGCCAGCAGACTTTCTTAGCATTAGGTCAGGCAAAGATATCTATTTTCTTAGCGCTTCTGCGTAAGGTAATACTGCTTATACCTTTGGCTATAATACTTCCAAATCTGTTCAGCTTAGGTGTAACAGGTGTATTTTTATCAGAACCTGTTGCAGACGTCACATCTGCGCTGACAGCTATCACTATATTCTCGTTTAGATTCCCGAAAATTCTCGCCGATGCAGGTGAAGTTAAGGAATAGTACAAAGCACATAGCATATATAAAATAGTTATAATTTAAAAGCTTCGGCTCTATATGTTTATATATTCATATAAATGTATAATCGAGTCGGAGCTTTCTTTTTGTATTCAAATTCATTTTTACAGTTAAATACAACATTATAATTATAACATATGTAATAATTATTGTTTAATACGTAAAAAATTATATTTTTAATATATTAGTTATTGCATATTTATTCAGCAAATATTAAAATATATACATAATTATTACCGGTTAGCCATTGTATATTTTGAAAGCAAGGTGTATAAACTTGAAAAAAGTATTTATAGACGGCAGTGCAGGCACAACAGGGCTTAAAATACACAAACGCCTTTCACAGCGAAATGACATTGAACTCATAATTTTGCCTGACGATATTCGAAAGGACATAAACAAGCGAAAAGAAATGCTAAATAGCTGCGATATTGCTTTTCTGTGTCTCCCTGACGCTGCTGCCAAAGATGCTGTCAGCCTTATTGAAAACGAAAATGTAACTGTGATAGACGCTTCAACAGCTCACAGAACAAATAAGGGTTGGGCTTACGGATTTCCTGAGCTGGACGAGACATTTTATCAGAACATAGCGTC
>CALXEM010000011.1 GCA_944387335.1 uncultured Clostridia bacterium
GATGCTATTTCGCTTTTAGCTTCCACATCAATCGACTGCATTATTTTGGACATTGATATGCCGGAAATTAACGGATTTGAAGTTTGTCAAAAAATCAGAAATTTTAGTGGAACGCCTATAATTTTTCTTTCCGGTTTTACGGATGCAAAAAACCGTATAGAAAGCTTTCGGTCAGGAGGAGATGATTTTCTCGCAAAGCCTTATGATATTTTGGAGTTGGAACTGCGTATTGAGGCCAGAATCCGAAAAAATGAGCAAGTATTTTTTTCAGATGTAATGCGTTTTGGAAAGCTGTGTATAGATGAAAACCGAAGAATGATAACATATGATGAAAAGCCTGGTAAATTCACTACTTTACAATTTGACATAATCGCATTTATGGCTAGAAATCCAAATAAAGTATTTTCTTATGAGCAGCTATATGACCAGATATGGAAAGAACCTATTGTAAAAAGCCGTCATAATTTACAGGTGGCAGTAGCTACGGTTCGTCAAAAATTGGCTCAACTATGTAATGGCAAGCAGTACATAAGAACAGTTTCACGAAAAGGATATTATTTTGCATCAGACGAATTCTAAGTGGTCTAAACTGAAATTCTGTACGATTAAATAGACAAAAAAATATCGACTTTTACACTGTGGTAAAAGCCGATATTTTTCAATTTATAATTACCTATCTTTTTCCTTTAAAAACAAAGAATAAAATAGAACAAATCAGTATACATACAACAATCACTATTCCAACAATTTTATCGGTATTTGTACTATACAAATTTTTATCGTATATTTCGTCAGAATTTAACTGCTTATCACTATTTTTTCCAGATTCAAAGTCATTCACTGAATCCGACTTATGTATGGTTTCTTCATTCTCATCAACTTGTGCTTCTGTCAAATCATTATTTGGACAAGATGTACCAGCCGAAGCGGTATGATCTTTTGAATTTGTGGACTCATCTGTATTCCCGGTAGCATTATCACCTTCCAAATTATCTAATTTGTCCTGTGTTTCTTTACCATTGTTTAACTCTATATCTAATTCCTGATCTAAAGACAAATCTGAAGTTGAAGATTCATCCAGTACACTTTCGTTTTCATTATCTATCTTGGTTCATTGTCTGAAAGCTGATTTTCTCCTTCATTTGGACTGGTCTCGCCACCGCGCCCTCCTTCAATGTCAGCCGCAGTAAAAATAAAATCGCCGCTCAATTCCAGAGCATCGGAATAAAGCTCCGTACCGTCATCTGAAATTTGAAGCAGCCTATAATATTTAGGGCGCACCTGTTCAGAAACTGATAGATCATAGGAAAGCATCCACAGAAAGCTACTATTTTTCTCTGTTTCAACAGGTGCGTAGCCATCTGTACCCGAAATGTCTTTCCAGTTTTTCCCGTCATTAGAAGATTGTATATATACAGTGCCTGCTTTGGGCGATTCACCGTACATAAATACCATATCGTACCATTGTGTTACGGATTTTAGATATACGTTGAGAAAAAACGGACTTGTATCTGACTCCCAAACCACAAGTCATTGTGGAATATAATCCTTATAATGAGAATATTCATCTGTAAATTCACCGCGTACAAGGGTCCTCACCCGCTCAGTTGGAAAAGTTGTTTCGTCCCAAATAACAGAAATCTCTTCTTCATATTCCCGATGATCGCGGTTTACTATGGACATCACTTTGTCAGGAAGTATATCAGCAGTAAAATCTTCGCCGTCAGGCACACGCACAACGGGCAATTTTTCACAATTATATCGCCACTATGCAGCACCAGTTATTGGTTGCGGAGATAGAATTTGACCGATACAGGAAAAGGCAGGCAAATTCATACTCTCCTCGCTTCCGTACATTAGAAAAGCCCCTTTCTCCTGAACAACAGCAATTCCGGTTTTGCCTACATCAATACAAACGCTGACAAATCTCAGCTCTCCTCCGGGGTAAACATGAAAAATTTCCTTTTTGCTGTCATCTCCACAAATTGTCAAAAATGGCCATAGATCGAGGTATCCCTCTACATAAATTGTATGTCCTTGAGTTTCAATTACTACTTCTTTACGGTACCTCCCGTTATCATAAACGTAAGACTCATCGGCAGGAACAGTAATATCCTGTGTTAAAATAATAGTTCCTCCTGTACTTTGTATTTGGCTAAGTGATGAGGTTAGCTCATCAAAGCAGGAGACTTCTATGCGTTTTTCCTCTTCTTGTGTTCGTGCACAAGGAGAAATCGGATTTGAGAAAGCAATAAAAAAGGACATAATAATCATTATTAGAAATTTATAATACCGCAAATTTACTAAATTTGTCATTTTATGCTCCTTTCAAACCTGTGAGGTGGTGTTATATGATAAAAACTATAAATTTTCGAGCTTTTATAATTATTTTTATAGTCTGTATGATGACCTCAGTGTTCTTTGGTCTATTGTATCATTATGACAACAAGTATAACTCAAGTATGGAAATAGCCCAAGATGGTGTGGTTGTACTCCCCAATTCCCAAAATGGCAGTAGTCTACATTCTAAAGGAATCACATGGTTAGTGTACGGATGGGACTTTTATCCTGATCAAATTATATATCCTGGTGATTCCGTAGAAGAATCAACAAAAATATATATCGGACAGCATTTTATCTTTGCCGGCTTTCACGAAAATGGCTCTCCTTACGGAGACGGTACATATCGAATAAAAATGCGCGGAAACGGAAACTATACTATGCTGATTCCGGAAGTTTTTTCCGCATGCGCTGTATATGTAAACGGCGAACAAATAACATCTTCAGGTTCAATTTATCCATATAAGCCATATGTAAAAGATCTTATCTTTTCTTTTGAAGTAAATGGTGAAGTTGAAATTTTGATACAAACTTCAAACTACTCCCACTATTATTCCGGTATAACCTATCCTCCCGCTATTGGTAGCAATGAAGCTGTAAGCCGTCTTATCACAGTACGCATGTTATTCTACGGTTTACTTGTTTTTACTTCGCTTGCATTAGCACTGTTTGCAGCTGTAATATGGTGTGGTACAAAGAAAAGCAATGCTTCCAGCGAAAATTTCTGGTTTGGAATTCTCGGATTATCTTTCTCGCTACGTGTATGTTACCCGTTTATACATTCGCTTGGAATCTCTGGCAGTAATCTGGCATATATACTTGAAACAAGCATGGCATCTGTGGGATTATACTGTGTTACACGCATTGTATCCCTTATTTGTCTAAAACCAAACTCTTTGCCGGAACGTATACTTAAAGGCATTACCGCTGGATTCGTTTTTATCGGATTGGTATTTTCTTTATGGATGACGAAGCACTTACCGGGATTTATACCAACATACGGTCAGATACTGTATTGGTATAAAGTTTTTGTTGCAGTTACACTGACATTTCTTCTAATTCGTCAGCTAATCCGCCAAAAACACAAACAAATACTTTTTTTACTTGTAGGTCTGCTTGTTTATTCACTATCACTTATTTTCCATGCAATGTGCCTTGGACATTTTGAACCGGCTTATACTGGTTGGTTTGAGGAATGGGGTACATACATTCTGCTATTTTGTTTCGCAGTCCGAATAGCCTTAATGAATATGGAAATCATACGCGAAAATCGCCATTTAAATGAACATTTACAGGAAGAAATCGCAAATAAAACAGAATCTTTATCAAAGCTGCTAGAAGAAAGAACGATGCTTTTATCAGGCTTTGCCCATGATCTCAAAACTCCTATTACGTCCATCAATACATTCACACGACTTGTCGAATTGGACAACACTCATTTGGATGAGGAATCACGACAATATCTCGATATCATACGTCGAAAAACAAAAGAAATACAGGAACAACTCACTACAATAAATGAATTTACTCAAATTGACTCTGTACCGCCGGCATTTGAAGTCCTTGACCTATGTTTACTGTTGCAGGATTTCTATTTAAGCAACAAGCCAGATATTTCTGTAAGCGGTATATCATTTGAGCTTTCACTGCAAAATGAGCAACCCACGATGATATATGGAGACAGGCGAAAACTTATAAGCATGTTGCAGAATCTTGTGTTTAATGCGGTAAGCTTTACACCTGAAGGCGGTAAAATTCGTCTTTGTCTTAATAAAGAACATGAATTTGCAGTACTGTGTGTGGAAGATACGGGCTCAGGAATATCGAAAGAAGATCTCCCCTATATATTTGACCAATTTTTCACAAATCGGACAAATGACAATGGCAACGGTATAGGGCTTTACATCGTAAAATCCATTATCACCGAACATAGAGGAAATATTGAAGTAGACTCTACACTCGGTGAAGGTACAGTTTTTACTATTCGGCTTCCAATTACACAGAAAAAAAGCGGAGAAAAATCAAAAAGAGTATTCCTAAAATACAGCGATACAAACTCGAATAATGCAATTCAATCGTCAAATAAACACAGGCGACCATCAAAAGAACTTTCACATCATAATTCTTCCGATTAGCTTCATTTTTGAAAAACTCACCTAAAAACCTTAAACTATAAATAAACTCTTATTTATTTTCATTTATTATGATACAAATATTTATTAAATCAATTATAAATAAAAGCTGTTGTAAAGTATATTGATAACACAAACTTTACAACAGCTTTTATTCTTATTACAATTTTACCTCTAAATTAAATAAACTTTATCATAATATCAAATGAGATTTTAAGTACAGATGGTGTTTTTTTAACATAAGAATCAACTTGATTTATAATAAAGAACACACGTTAATTAAATGACACCACAGTCAATTTAAGAGTTTAAGCTCCTGAAAATCAATACCCTTTTCTAAAAATATACTCTGCTATACCGTTTTCGCACAATTCAGGTTTTAATACTAAACCTATAATAATATATTGTCTTTATAGGTTTTGCTTTCGGCTATAATGCCACCGATATTTTTTCAGAGTTTTTACAGTCATTTACTTTATTTTCATTGTAGCTATATTTATTCTCATGTATTTATAAATTATTAAAAAATCCCGAATCAGCAAGCGATACAAAATCGTCATCAGCGACAATGATGTGGTCGACAAGCTTTATACCTAACGGTTTTAATATATCGTAAAGCTGTTTTGTAGCAGTTAAATCGTCGTTTGATGGAATAGCAAAGCCATCGGGATGATTGTGCGCCAAAACTGCCGTACTTGCAGAACAGTACAGCGCAAATTTAACAACATCTCTCGGGTCTATCGGCGCAGACTGAAATGAGCCTTCACCGATTTTCTTCATGTTGATGAATCTGCATCGGCTATCCATACATATCATATATATTATCTCTTTTCTCGCGCCGATATATTTAGGAATGAGGTATTGACCTAGCTTTTCGGAGTTATTAAGCACTGTTCCGACACTTGTTTTATCTGCAATATATGCGCTCGCCACCTCGGGTATAAGCTTTATAAGCGTAGCTGTATTGGCTCCTATCCCCTCAACGCTCATAAGCTCCTCATATGTTGCATCAAAAACCGCAGACAAGCTGCCGAAAGAGTCAATCAATCTGTGGGCAATCGGATTTGTATCCTTCTGCGGAATACTGTAAAACAAAAGCAGCTCTAATATATTATGAGGCTCAAAATTATCCAGTCCTTCTTTTCTAAACCTGTTTTTAAGTCTTTCTCTGTGTCCTGAGTACTCCATTACGATTCTCCCTCATATTTTCTGTATATAATTATACTTCATTCTTTCGTGTATGTCATGTACTTATTGCGTATATTTTAAAATGTATGATATACTGGTAATCTAAGCATTAAGTATAATAAAAGGAGATTTAACTCTTAATATGAAATCATATATAATTTCAGAAAACGACAGCAGACAGCGGCTAGATAAATTTATCCAAAAAGCTGTTCCGCGTCTGCCTAAATCGCTTATGTATAAATATATCAGGCTCAAACGAATAAAGCTCAACGGCAAGCGATGCGAAATTTCAACCATGCTGAAAGTCGGAGATTTGCTCGAAATGTACGTCAATGATGAGTTTTTTGAGGAGATAACCGAGGACAACGCCTTTCTCGCAGCGTCGGACGACGTAGATATAGTATATGAGGACGAGCATATACTATTACTGCACAAAAAGCCCGGCCTTGTTGTGCACGAAAGCGACGACGAAAAAATAGATACTTTAATAAACAGAGTGTGCCATTATCTATATAAAAAAGGCGAATTTGACCCGTCAAAAGAGGCTTCTTTCCGCCCGTCCCTGTGCAACAGAATTGACAGGAATACAGGCGGAATAGTCATTGCAGCTAAAACCGCAGCGGCGCTCAGAATTATGAACCAGAAAATAAAAGACAGAGAGCTGCAAAAGCTGTATTTGTGCGTTATCCACGGACATCTGGACAAAAAAACAGGCGTCTTAAAGGGATACTTATCAAAGGACAGCGATAAAAATCAGGTAAAAGTCTTTACGTCCCCTAAAAACGGCGCTAAAACTATTTTGACAAAATACAAAGTTATAAAGGAGTCTGCAAAATATTCACTGGTTGAGGTAGATCTGCTTACTGGACGAACTCATCAGATAAGAGCGCATTTTGCCTCGATAGGGCACCCTCTGCTCGGAGACACCAAATACGGCCTTAACAAAAAAAATAAAAATACTGATTTTAAATATCAGGCGCTCTATTCATATAAGCTCGTGTTTAATTTTAAAACAGATGCTCAGGAATTAAACTACTTAAACGGAAAATCTTTCGAAATAAAGCATATCGATTTTGCGGATAATTTTGAAAAATTAAAGTAAAAACCCACTCACCTTTTAAAAATAAAACAGCAAGTCAGCTTATCTAAAATTAAGCCAACTTGCTGTTTTTCTTTTTAATTTATATGCTTATATGTCAAGAACTAAGCTTTTTTAATTGTGCATTTACTTTTTCTCAAAGCTGTAAACAGTAGCACAACGGCAACTGCCATAATAATATGTGCAATACCTGCAACACCTGATATTGCCGAGGAAATACCTTTAGATAACTCCATTTGGAGAACCTGAGGAATACCTCTTACAAATAGCATTACAACCATAAACGGTAATCCAATATTGTAAAGAACGAAAAACGGTTTAAAAGCTTTTTGCTGTGTAACATCTGTAATCTCGCTGAATACAGCAACCAATAAAAACACCAATGCGCCTAATGCAAAAAAGTGTAAATGCGTAAATGCAAGTGTAGTCTTTCCTTCAAACATATTGAACTTTGTAAATTCACGGTAAAATACACCGCAAGCAATAGCCGCTATGGCATAGATAAACGCTGTATTGATATATTTTTTCATTATTGAGCACTCCTTTTCATATCAAAAAATCCTATCAGCACTGTCCATACATAGGCGCAGGTTTTCGGTATCATCAGCATTCCTATCATCGGATATACATCTGCCCAAAGCACAACCGGAATGTAAAAGGCAAAGCTTAAAACAATAGTCAACCACATATATTTAAAGCTCTTATCATCAACTCTTTTAGCGCTCTGATAAAACAGAACAATAATTAAAATTCCTATTAACGCAAACGGAATATTCCTGTAAATTCCCCATGATAACGGAGCGTTGGCACTTGTCCAAGCGTTTTGCGGGAAAAGGCATAATACTATCCTTGCCGCTGCCAGCAGATAAAACGAAACCGTAAGTCCTGTTTTGCCTTTGACGTTATATCTTATTCTCCACACATAATAAAGCAAGATATAGAAGAATGTCATAGTAATAGATGTTATAAATTTACCTATACCCAAAGCCGTAGTATAGTTTTCAAGCCCTGTTGTACACAGCGCAAACGCACGTGGAACAAGGTGGAACGAATCACCAAATCCGAGCACTACCGCCATAATTCCGAACAAAAGATACTGATTATTTCCTTTCGATTTTACAATCATGATAATTCCGATTGTAATTACAGTGGTAAGATAAACTGCATCAAAAAGTGTTTCCATAATAGCCTGCATAGTTATTCTCCTCTCGCATTGATTATATGTTTAATAAAATTTAAACCGAATAAAATTCCAGCTAAAAGTAAAGCTGTACCCAATCCCGAATAAAATACAGCTATAAATCTTTGAGGTGCAATCCCTGATACGCGGATCCATATGCCGCCTGTCATCATAACTGCCATAATTATAAATGATTTCACATCGAAAAATTTAATAAACAGCTGTTTTTCTTCCGCATACGATATAATTCTTCCCGTATGCTTTCGCACAAGTTTTCCGAAAATAAAAACTTGGAAAATACAAAATGTTACGACAGATAAAAATATATTGAGTTTAGTAAAATAATCGACATACGCATTTATGCCTATACGCATAATATTTGAGCCTGCCGCTATCCAAACAGCACATGCAAGCAGTAAAAGATATTCTTTTTTTATTTTCATGTTTAATCCCCTTTATGAACAATGTTCATTTTATTGTATATAAAAACCCACTCCTACGTGGGTCTTTATCAATAAATCGCACTCTTTATAATTTCCGTCAGCACATCACATGACTTTTTATTCTGAATAAGTAATGAAAGTAAATTCGAAAATACAAAATCCACAAAGTCTGTTTGCGTACATTTTTCTGAAAAAAAGCTGTCATTTATCCTTCTATCATTTTGCAGTGATGTAAAAAGCTTAGTTTTAATTATTTTAAAATAACTTTCCATTACTGCTCTTCCCTGTTCTTTTCCATGCTGTGCAAGTACAGCAGAATGTTCAGAGAAAAATAAAGGATATTTTTCACCCGATCTCTTTATACTGCAAAAAAGCGATTTTACATTTTCTAAAAAGTCATACTCTAAACCACAAACTGATACATCGCCTATAATTTCATTCCAAACAGCTTCAACGATGGCAACGGTTAAATCATTTTTTGAAGAAAAATAATTATACACTGAACCCACTGCGACGCCACAGCGCTCGGCGACAAGTCTCATGTTTATTGCTTGCAGACCGTTTTCGACAACAATTTGTTTGCCAGCCTTTAAAATATCCTCTTTTGAAGTAACTGTTTTATTCATACTGCGCCCCCAAACTGAACAATGTTCAGTATATCATTTATATATAAATATGTCAACTTAATTTACAAATAAATTCGTGTTGCATTTTTGCTGAAAACATATCAAAAAGCATGATTTTTTATCATTTCTAAAATTTTATCATATACGACAAAACCGCTTGTAAAGCCTTTTCAGCTAAACAAGCGGTTTTTAATTTGGCGGAGAAGGAGGGATTCGAACCCTCGAGGAGCTATTAACCCCTACACGAGTTCCAGTCGTGCGCCATAAACCAAGCTAGGCGACTTCTCCATATTGTCTGTTCTCAGTCGTTCTCGCCGAGAACAGTTATAATTATACTACTGTAAAATACAAATGTCAACAACTTTTTTTATTTTATTTAAAAAAGTTATTGTCCAACCATTTTATTCATTTCTTCAATGAGTTTTTTGTATGCTGTGTTGGAAAAATGAAGTCCATCCCCTGCATCGTACTGAACATCAAGAGCGTTGTAGTCATTTTTTAATGCATATGAAACATCCATATATTCAAAATCGTTTATCTGAGCAAATGATTTAAGATAGCCATTGAATTCATCAATGCGCTCATTTGACATAAGCGGGGCTGAATTCTCCTTAGCTAAAGATACTGGCTGTATAGACATTATCACAATTTTTGACTCTGGTGTGACCTCTAAAATTTGATCGGTCAGGTTTTGATATTCAATTAAAAATTCCTCACCGTCAAGCGATGGCATTCCGTTAATTCCAAGTCCTATCAAAATATATTCCGGTTTTGTCATTTCAAGGGCATCTAACAGAGAGTACTTCCCTCCTGCCCCATTTTCAAATTCCACAAATTCACTTTCCAAAATGGTTTTCTGATTGCTTCCATCAAGAGCAAAAACTCTGTCACTTGGAATATAACCATATGTGGAAAATCCATGTATACGTGAATCACCTACAAATACAGCTTTATCTACAAAGAAATCATCACTCATAGCAGAAGTAGTTTCTTCCTGTTCATTTTTAGGTTTAGAATCAATAACAATATTATTGTTTTGGTCAGTCGTTATCGATCCACTAAAGCGGTTAGCAGCAAAATAAGATACTGATACAGATGCGGCAAAAACCGCTATACATAAAAAGAAAAATAATATATTTATTACTACATGACCAATACCCGATTTCAAATATACTCACCCTTTTTAATGAAAAAATAAACCATACCTATAAATAATGCAACATTTTTGCAAAATTAACAAGCATATTTTTTTAAATATTTTGTTATATGAAATAATTTAATATTTTTCACAATTTCTATTTTATATGTAAATTAAAATTATAATTTCATACAATAAAAATGCTGATTTTTTGCAATTTTCTTAGATTTATTGCAATTTTATCTTTCAAAAATCACACCAAATTTAACAATTTTCCACCATTTGCTTAAAATAATGGATTATAATCCCTTGAAAAATTTGTTTATTAGTCATATACTTATATGGCTGTCGAAAACTTCGGTGAAAGCAGTAGAAAATTGTTGAAAGGATATTTGCGAGGGATTTTTTTATGTTTGAGGTATTTGTAAGTAAAATTGAATTAGACGAAATAGGTTCATACGAAAGTTTTGGTATTAGAGCTGCTTTGGACAATGATGTAATTGAAATCAGCGATGTCTCTGTCTCAAAAGAACGTATACTTTTATTTGTTGAAAAGCTTAATCGTTTTGATGCTTCTCCTATTCATCTATATGATTTTATTCAGGATGCTATCGGCATTGAACTTTAGAGATAAACTTTTTAACATTTATTTTTTTATCCTCTTTTTTATATAGTGGTTAAATGGTATACTGAAATTGCAAATATAATTTAAACCGTATATATCCCAACTGACTATTAAATCCGGTATCTCATTTAATGACTATATAGGAGGTAAATACAAAATGGAAAAATTTGATTTTATCTGGTCTGACAGAAAAAGATTTTTAGGTATGCCTATTACATTCACTAAATACTCTCTTTCAAACGACAGATTATTTTTAGAAAAAGGTCTTTTAAATATGAAGCAGGAAGAAACAGTCCTTTACCGAATACGCGATATAAGCTTATCTATTACTCTCTGGCAAAGGATCTTCAGAGTAGGTACCGTAACAGTTATTTCATCTGACCACACTAACCCAAAGCTTGAGCTTATAAATATAAAAAAGCCGCGTGAGACAAAAGAGCTCATTCATATTCAGGTGGAAAAAATGAAAGATGAGCGTAGAATGCGTATCGGTGAGCTTATCGACAACGATGATTTGACAGACGACGATTACAATGAAGATTTATAACTTATAACATCTAAGGTCGTGTGAAAATGAAAAAGTCCAGTTACATAGCTCCTGCTGTAATTTCTATTTTATTGCTCATATATTTTTTATTTATTGCGGCATTATTTTTGTTTTTTAACATCAATATTTGGATAAAAATTTTAGTATGTATATTCTCTCTTTCATTCATCGGAGTTGTACTGTTTGTTTTTATAGAAAGAATAAAAGAATTAAAAAGCGGTGAATTAAATGATATTAGTAAATACTGATTATATTTCAGGAAAAGAACTTGAAATGCTCGGTCTTGTTAAAGGCAGCACAAAAAAATCAAAAAATATAGGAAGATACATTACCCAATCTTTTAAAACCTTAGTGGGCGGCGAGCTTAAGGCATACAATGAAATGATG
>CALXEM010000012.1 GCA_944387335.1 uncultured Clostridia bacterium
TAAAAAATAGAATATAGATAAATAAATATGCGAGTATGATGAAAGTATTGAGACGGGAGAAATAAGTATATTTACATTAGAAGATTATGAGAAAAGTTTAGATCTATGCAAAGAAAAAGGAATTGAGGTATTTGGAGTATCATTTCCTAGAACTACGGTTGAAGATACTATGAGTGAATACATGGCTGCAAAAAAATACTGCGAGCAAAAAGGAATAGAGTATGTAGACTTTACTTCTCCGGAACTTTTTGAAAAAACAGGATTGGATTACTCTACTGATTATTATGATTCAGGACATGTAAATGCTTATGGAAGTGTTAAAATATCAAAAGAATTGGCTCACATATTGGATGAAAAGTTTAATTTACCTGATAGGAGAAATGATGAAACATATCAGGAATGGAATGACGGATATCAGCAGTTTTTAACGGATTTTGAGCCGTGGTTTGATGAATTATTAAAATAATATTATTTATTTTGATAATATTATAAGAGATAATATAAAATATATTAAAGTTAAGGGAGATTATTATCATGGAAAAATTATTAGAGATACTTGAAGAGATCAGACCAGATGTAGATTTTGCAAATGAAAAGAAACTTATTGATGACGGTGTACTGGATTCCTTTGATATTATTCAGGTTGTTATGACACTGAATGAAAATTATGGCATTGATATCAATGTTGAGGATTTGGAACCTGATAATTTTAACACCGTTGAGGCTATGATGGAACTTATTACAAAGCTTCAGAATGAGTAATTTTTACAGATGTTAAAATACAAAAGGAGGATACGGAAATCTTTAGGATTCCCTGCTTTTAATAATATGTATATAAATGTATTGGAACTTTTGGAAGAAGCAGCAAAGAAAAATCCAGATACTGTTGCTTTGAGTGATGAAAATAACAGTGTGACATATCGTGAGTTTCTTCTAAAAGCAAAGTCAATTGGAAGCTATCTTGCAAATAATAAATGCGGTCGATTGAATGCTCCAAGACCAATAGGGGTACTTATTGGAAGAAATATTGAATCGATAATTTCATTTATGGGATGTGTTTACAGCGGTAATTTTTATGTTCCGATTGATATTACTATGCCTAAGGCAAGACTTGATTTGATGCTCGATACATTAAAACCTGCTGCGATTATTGATGCTGCTCACAATGAAAAGGTAAGCATACCAAATACAATTAAGTATGATGAAATGGTTAATTGTAATATAGATGAGGAAAAGCTTACGGATATACGTACAATATCTATTGATACTGACCCATTATATGCAATTTTTACATCTGGTTCAACTGGTGTTCCAAAAGGTGTTTTGGTTTCTCATAGAAGTGTAATTGATTTGGTAGAGCAGTTTGAGGTTGCTTTCGGGTTTGAGTCTAATTTGGTGTTTGCAAATCAAGCACCATTTGATTTTGATGTATCTGTAAAGGATATTTATAACGCAATTAAACATAGTTCTACTATTGAAATAATACCTAAAAAGTATTTTATGATGCCGGCTAAATTGGTAGAATATTTGGCTCAGAAAAATGTAAATGTAATGATTTGGGCTGTATCTGCTCTTAGGATAATAGCTGATTTTAAGGCTCTTTCCCTTAAAATAAAACCTGAATCTGTAAAATATATAATGTTTTCAGGTGAAGCTATGCCTGTAAAAACGCTGAAATATCTGCGCTCTGAGTTGCCTGATGTAACTTATGTAAATTTATATGGACCTACAGAGATAACCTGTAATTGCACATATTATAAAATCCCACAGGAATTGGAAAGTGAGACATATATTCCGATAGGAAAACCGTTCAGAAATACGAAGGTTTTTCTCATTGATGAAAACGGAGCTTTGATTGACAAAGAGGGAGTTAAAGGCGAGTTGTGTGTTTCAGGAACATGCCTGGCTTTGGGATATTATAATAATCCTGAAAAAACAAGTGAAGTTTTTAGATTTGATAAAAATATTTCAGAGTATCCTGTAAGAATGTACTGCACAGGTGATATTGCGTACTATGATAAAAATATGAACCTTGTATTTGCTTCAAGAAAGGATTTTCAAATAAAACACATGGGTCACAGAATTGAACTTGGAGAAATCGAGGCCGTTTTAAATACTTACAGCGGTATAAGAATAGCATGCTGCATATTTGATAAAGAAGCTCAGAAAATTATATGTTTCTATGAGAGCGATGCTGAGTGTATGAAAGATATAGTGGCTTTTTTGAAAGAGCAGTTGCCCAAATATATGTGGCCTAATAAATATGTTTGGTATGAGAAGTTACCATATAATAAAAACGGCAAGATAGATCGTAAATTGTTATCGGAAAATCTTAAAGAATTTATTAAATAATAAAAATTGAGGGATAGATATAGATATGGTGAAAAAGGTTACCTCGTTCTCTCATTATAGGGATTTGTTAAAAGGCAAATTACTTATAAACAACGTTTTTACTCCTTTGCAAACACAAAAGTATATAAAGAAACAGAGATTATTTTCTGACATTACAGATGATATTGTTTGGTTTATATATGATGAAGAAACTTACTATCAGCTTGTATTGGTAAAAGCAAAAGATAGTCAGTATGCTTTTTCTGAGTCATTAAAAATTTTTATCGGTAACAAACCTACAGTTACATTCATTGTTGAAGAAAAACAGAGCTATACTGAATTAAAAAACTTTTTACAAAACAGTGGACTTCAATATAGATGTTTGAGTAATGAGTACAATCTGACAGATTTTGATAATGAGAAATGTAACAGCAATAACGATATAGTAATGACAAAGATCAATGATGAAGGTGATTATTACAAAATAATTCAGTTGTGGGAAAACTGTTTGCCACTTATTGAAGTCCCTAAAATGTCTGTAGATGACTTAAAAGAGATTGAAGAAAAGAACCAACTGTTTTTTATAAAAAATGAGAATGACGAAGTAATAGCTGCAGCGTATCATGACATGTTTATGGGTACAAGTACGATACACCATATCTGTGTAAGTAGTAATTGTCGAGGACAAGGTTTGGCAGGTATATTACTTAAAGAATGGATAAAAAAATTAAGAGAATTAAATGCCAAAAAAGCAAGGTCATGGATTGAGGAAAAAAATATCTCATCTCAGAAAAGCTTTATGAAACTGGGATTTGAAAAAACAAATGCTGTTTCACATCAATATGTATTGAATTTTAAAGACTAAAAAATCAGCCGCATATGCGGCTGATTTTTGTTTTTGTTTAATTATTTTATTTTTCGGAATTTAAGAATATTTCCTTTATGGCATCGACATCGATGTTGTTGTCCTTATCAAATTTTGCTTTGTTGAGATATTTGCTCAGCTGGCTGTAACGAATTATAGAGTTATCTGAGCAGTAGATTGTAGTCTTTTTAGGTCTGCCGCTAAATACTGCAAGTCCTTCCATTGGGACATTATATATTTTATTTTTGCTGAGTATTGCTCTGGCAACGGACATGGCATCGTCGTTTTGCTTTATTGGGTTTGGTATTCTGGAACGTTTATCGTTTTTAACCATGAGCCAATCCTCTGACTTTTTCTCGCCGTAGAAATCGGCTGTTTCACCTCTGGCTGAGAGAAAGATTATACCGAAAAAGCCTATCAGTGCGTGCTGAACATGTACCGTCTGGCCGTTTGCGGAAAGGTCAAAGTCGCGGAGAATTTTAAAGTTTCTGATAATACCGTATCTTTTGAGTACGCCGTCTACTTTATTATGTACATAAATTCCGCGCTTTTTCTGCGTATACCAAGTGATAAAACGGACAAGTGCAATTATGACTGTCATTGCAGCGATAGCTGCTACCCAAATTATCCATACATGATCTTTCATAGTAAATGCTCCTTATTTGTAATAAAAAGAATTTTTAAAATAAAATAATACTGTGTACAAATAATAATGATACCATATTTATATGAGTACAGTCAAACAAAACCGGAAGATATATGTTGTACAAGATATGTTTACATATTGTACAAGGTATTAAACTTGACTTTTGGGGCAAAACATATATAATTTTCTATGTGTGTCATAAAAATTTATTTTTAGTCATTTAATGGTTTATTTGACAGATAGTATTTACGAGAGGGGTTTTTATGAGTAAGAAGATTATTGCTGCAGTATTGTCTGTATGTATGTTTATTTTACCGCTGTTCGGATGCTCATCTAAAAATTCAGATAACGTCTCCGACAGTAATTCACAAAATGTACAGACAGCAGAAAGTGATGAAGAACTTTTAGCAACAGTTATAAATGAAATTTACAGCGAGATAGATATAACTTCATTGTCCGATGCAACAGATGATATTTTAAAGGAACAATTCTATTTGAATCCTGATTCTGTTGAGTCGTATGCGATAAGATATACTGATTTTAAATATGGTGTAGCCGATGTTATGATTGTTAAACCTAAAGAGGGTAAAAAGCAGGATGTTTTGACATCTTTGGAAACAAGAAAACAGTCCAGAATATCAGAGTGTGAAAACTATGATATACACAACTCTTATCAGATAGCTCAGCGTGCTGAGATTTATGAAAGAGGCGGATATGTAATCATGCTTATGCTTGAGGACAATGAAGCAGCTAAGAAAATAATTGAACAGTATATAGTTTAATTTAAGAGCAAAAATCGCCTGAGGATTTTCCTCAGGCGATTTTTTTATGTCTTTTATTATGAACGAAGTGCAGCCCCGAGATTTTCGAGAGCTTTTATTATTTTGTTTACTGCTCTTGTTATTTCTTCTTCAGTAAGTGTATGGTCAGCGGCACGGAGAGTGATGTTATAAGCAACGCTCTTTTTGCCCTCTTCGATCTGTTTACCTTTAAATACATCGAAGAGTGTAACCTTTTCAAGAATATTTCCTGCTGCTGAGCGGATAGCCTTTTCAATAGAGAGTACAGGCAGGCTGTCATCGCAGAGCATTGCGAGGTCACGTGATGTTGCAGGATATTTAGGAAGCGGACAATATTTATTCTCTTCGCCCTTGTTTTTGTAAAGGATATCTACATCAACTGAGGCGATATATGCCTTTGTTCCGATTTCATAGTTATTGAGAACAGATGGATGTACTTCGCCGAGTATTGCAACGGTTTCATCGCCTATTGTTATTTCAGCGCATCTTCCCGGGTGGAATGTAGGATTATCGGTAACAGCTTTTACGTCGTAATCCTTGATATTTGCACACTCGAGGATATTCTCAACAACGCCTTTAATTGTATAGAAGTCAGCGCCGTTTCCGTACATTCCTATAACTGCGCTTACCTTTTCGTAAGGGAGTTTATCTGCTTCGGTAGGGATATACTCTGTTGCAAGCTCATACATATGTGCGTATGCGTTGCGGTTATTGTAGTTTAAGGAGAGTACCTGAAGCATGGACGGAATTGCTGTTGTACGCATAATGCTTGTGTCCTCACCTAAAGGATTGGAGATAACAAGCGAATTGCGAAGAGCGCTGTCAGCAGGGAGGTTTATCTTGTCATAGAATTTAGGGCTGATGAATGAATATGTGCAGGTCTCGGAGCATCCGCAGGCAAGCAGTGTCTCGGAGAGCTTTTTCTCGAATTTCTGGCGGTCTGTAAGTCCTGCCTTTGCCATACCTGCCATTGGTACTGTCGGGATATTGTTGTAGCCGTAGATTCTTGCAACCTCTTCTGCAAGGTCTGCTTTATGTTCAATATCAGAGCGGAAGGAAGGAGCTATACATACATCACCGTCAAATGTAAAGCCGAGGCTTTCGAGGATTTTTATATGCTCATCCTTAGGAAGGTCAATACCGATAAAGCGGTTTACCCACTCATAGTCATATGCTACTTTTACAGGCTCTTTGTCGGAGTTGTCAATGTCGATATATCCACCGACAACTTCACCTGCGCCGAGCATCTCTACAAGCTCGCATGCACGCTGTACAGCAGGCATACAATTATTCGGGTCAAGACCTTTTTCAAAGCGAGCGGAGCTCTCTGTACGCATACCGAGCTTTTTAGCTGTTCTGCGGACAGAAACGCCGTCAAAGCAAGCAGACTCGAATATTACTGTATGAGTATCATCGTTGATACCGCTGTACTCGCCGCCCATTACGCCTGCTACTGCTGACGGAGCTTTTTCGTCTGCGATAACGAGCATTTCAGGAGAGAGTTTACGCTCAACGTCGTCGAGTGTTTTTATTGTTTCTCCCTCTTCTGCGTTTCTTACAACGATTTTGGAGCCGTTTACGTATTTTAAGTCAAATGCGTGCATTGGCTGACCGTACTCGAGCATTACATAGTTTGTGATGTCTACGAGGTTATTGATTGGACGTACGCCGCTTGCTCTGAGACGCTCACGCATCCAACGTGGGGACGGAGCGATTTTTACGTTTTTAACTGCTCTTGCAATATAGCGTTTGCAGAGGTTTGGATTTTTTACCTCTACGGAGAGGATGTCGTTTATATCGCCTGTTTCGTTTTTAACTTCAGGTGTATGGAGTTTTAAAGGTTTACCAAATGTAACGGCTGTCTCTCTTGCAAGACCGATTACAGACAGGCAGTCCGGACGGTTAGATGTTATCTCAAACTCAACGCTTATATCGTTTAAGCCGAGAGCGTTGTGAATGTCCTGACCAGGAGTGCACTGCTCGCCTATATCGTTGATAATGAGGATACCGTCCTCGATTGCGCCAGGGAAGTCGTTTACAGTTACGTTGAGCTCGGCTACGGAGCACATCATTCCGTTGGACTCAACGCCTCTGAGCTTGCCTTTTTTAATCTTTACTCCGCCCGGAAGTGTGGAGCCATTGAGTGCGACAGGTACCAAAGCGCCTGCATACACGTTTGTTGCGCCTGTTACTATCTGGATAGTCTCTGTGCCTACATCTACGCTGCATACAACGAGTTTATCGGCGTCAGGGTGTTTTTCAACGGAGAGGATTTTACCTACTACTACGTTTGTAATCTCCTCGCCCTCTATTTCGTAACCCTCCACTTTTGAGCCGGACATTGTGAGAGCCTCGGCATATTCACGCGGAGTGACATTTACATCGACATAGTCGGAAAGCCATTTCATGGACAGATTCATCTGTCAGTCCTCCTTTTAATACTTTTATTGCTGATTTATCGTATTTTCGATTTTATTTATACATTAAAACTGGCTTAGGAATTTCATATCGTTATCATAGAACATACGGATGTCGTCTATGCCGAAGCGTTTCATTACGATACGCTCAAGACCTATACCGAATGCAAAGCCGCTGT
>CALXEM010000013.1 GCA_944387335.1 uncultured Clostridia bacterium
AGTTTGACAGCTGGGACGAGCACTTTAAATATGATACTTGGATACAGGTTATGGACGAGCTTGGCATAGACCCTGCATTTTACGCTAACAGAAAACGCAGCTATGACGAGGTAATGCCGTGGGATCATCTGGACTACTGTGTATCAAAACGCTTTTTGATAGAGGAAAACAAAAAAGCCTATGCCGACACTACAACGCCTAACTGTAAACTAAACTGTGCCGGATGCGGTGCAAATAAGCTTTTGGGGAGGGCTTGCTTTTGAGAACAATAAGAATATTCTTTGAAAAAAAATCAACGGCAAAGTATATCTCTCATCTTGATATAACGCGCTGTATGCAAAGAGCATTAAAGCGTGCAAAAATACCGCTTTGGTACACCGAGGGCTTTAACCCGCATCTTTACATGACTTTTGCGCTGCCTTTGGCGCTCGGCTATGAAAGTGTAAGGGAGTCAATGGACGTAAGGCTTATGGAGGACATGAGCTTTGATGAGATAATAACACGTGTAAACAATGTGCTCCCAAACGGCTTAAAGGTGCTTGAAATAAGAGAGGGCGGAATGAAGCCTGCTTTGATTGCATGGGCTGACTATGACGTTGTTTTTTCATGCGAAAATGTTTCTTCCGATGAACTTTTAAATAAATGGAACGAATTTATGTCAGCAGACAGTATAGACGTTGAGAAAAAGAGTAAAAAGGGCTTTAAAACTATTGATATAAAACCGATGATAAAGGTTTTGTCAGCTGAGAAAAACGATGACAAATCCTTAAAGCTTAAATTAAGGCTTGTCTCAGGAACAACGCAGAATATAAACCCATCACTTGTATTAAAGGCGTTTTTTGAACAGTTTAAATTAACCGGTGATGAAATAACGGTTATGAGAACAGCTATTTTAACAGAAACATTTGAAAATTTTAATTAACTATTGATTTAGAAAATATTGAGTGGTATAATTAAAAAGCATTTGTAGTACGTTGGAAATTTTCCGACGGTTTTGATGCCAAGCTTAGTTTATTTAAGCTAAGACATTAAACAGACAGTCCGCTGCCGTTTATGCGATAGGTAAGAATGTCTGGAAGTTATTTAAGGAGGAAGTATCAATGGATGCTTTAAAGACAATCGCACAGAGCTCTATGAAAGAGACAATGCCTGAGATCAACATAGGTGACACAGTTAAGGTTTCCGTTAAGATCAAAGAGGGCGACAAAGAGAGAATTCAGATGTTCGAGGGAACAGTTATCGCCAAGAAACACGGCGGAATCTCCGAGACATTTACAGTACGTCGTGTATCACACGGCTGCGGAGTTGAGAGAGTTTTCCCTGTTCATTCTCCAAACGTTGCAGGCGTTCAGATCGTAAGAAGCGGTCGCGTTCGCAGAAGCAAGCTCTACTATCTGCGTGACAGAGTTGGTAAGGCTGCAAAAGTTAAAGAGCAGATTCGCTAAGAATGCAGAAAGGGGACGGACTTTTTCGTCCCTTTTACTGTTTATATGATTTTTATGCAAGGGGGAGAAAAGCATGGGAGTTTCAAAAAGGACAAAGAAGTCTATGGAAAAGTCAAACGGTGCGTTTGAATGGATTGAAGCGCTGTTTTTTGCTGTAACCATAGTTATGATATTTTTCACGTTCTTTTTCAGAATAGTCACTGTGGACGGCGACTCCATGCTTCCTACACTGCATGATAATGATAAGCTTGTACTGTACAGTCAGGCTTATCGAAATGTACAGTACGGCGATATTGTAGTTGTAACTCAGCCTAACGTATACAACGAGCCTCTTATAAAGCGTGTGATAGCTACCGAGGGACAGACTGTTGACATTGATTTTGAAAACGGCAAAGTGTATGTAGACGGCAAGGAGCTTGAGGAAGACTATATAAATGAGCTGACATATACACAGGCTTATAATTCTACTGAATTTCCATGCACCGTACCTGAAAACGGACTGTTTGTAATGGGTGATAACAGAAATCACTCAACGGACAGCAGAAGTGCTGAAATAGGAATTATAGACGAGAGATATGTTTTAGGAAAAGCAGTGCTCAGGATTTTCCCGTTTGATTCGTTCGGTACAATCGAATAATGAAATATTCCCGGCATCGGACAGTGTTTATAACTTATCCGCTCTGCCGGGTTTTTTGAAAATTTAAATTTTGTGACTGTTAGCAGAGCAAGTGGTATTATGAACAGAGATATTTTAAAGTGCATGGCTCAGGTGAATTTAAATATAAAGGAAATACTTAAAGGTAACTATATCGGTGTGTATTTTCATGGCTCATTGAGACTGGGCAGCTTTAATCCTTATAAATCTGACTTGGATTTTATTATTGTCGTAAAAGACAAATTGAACAGCGATACCAAAAGAAAAATATGCGACTGGATGATGTCTAATAAAGAAATGTTCCCCAAAAAGGGATTTGAATTCAGCGTTGTTTTAGAAAAATATTGCCGCTGTTTTATATACCCAACTCCGTATGAGCTGCACATGAGCAGGGTATGGGAGGAGAAATATCTAAGTGACGCATATTCGGTTATAAATGATAATTATAAAACGGACTGCGACCTTGCAAGTCACTTTAATGTAATTAACGTGGCAAATAAAGCTATGGACTTCGGTGCGCCGTCAGAACTTGTGTTTTCGAAAGTACCGAAAAAGTTTGTGATAGCTTCAAACTGGAGCGATATACGCAATGCCCAAGAGGATATATTAACCTCTCCAACTTACACCATACTTAATTTATGCAGGTTTTACGCATATATAAAAGAGGGTGTCACACTTTCAAAATATGACGGCGGAAAATGGGCTTTATCGCATTTGACTGATGATTTTCACAACGTCATACAACTTGCAATGCGTGACTATATTTCAAGCTTTGAGATAGAATACGATAAAGACATTCTCTGCGATTTTGCGGAGAAATTTATGAGTTTAATAAAGACAGAAACGAATTTTAAAAAAGGAAGTGAAATTTATGGCTAATAACGATAACGTTATCGAACAGGTGTCCATACAGTGGTTTCCGGGACATATGGCTAAAACACGCCGTCTGATGAAATCCAATCTGTCACTTGTGGATTTGGTAGTCGAAATTATAGACGCTAGAATACCGCTGAGCAGCCGCAACCCGGAGATGTCTCAGCTTGTTGGCAAAAAACCAAGACTTGTACTTTTAAATAAATGCGACGCCGCAGACGAAAAAGCCACAAACGAGTGGTGTAAATATTATAAATCACAGGGAGTATCTGTTTTGCCTACCGACTGCCGCAGCGGTAAAGGCTTAAAGAGCTTTTACCCGGCTGTAAGAGAAATTCTCAGCGATGTGCTTGAGCGCCGCCGTCAAAAGGGTATGATAGGCAAGCCAATCAGAATAATGGTGGTTGGAATACCT
>CALXEM010000014.1 GCA_944387335.1 uncultured Clostridia bacterium
TCAAGGTATTGTCCTGCTTGTGCCAAGAAGATACGGAGGGAGAAATCAAACGAGAGCAAACGCAGGAGCAGAGAACAGAAAAGGATAGCATGTATGAACTGTCCGCAAAAAATGACCGACTGATATAAAACAGTGGGTGAAATCTTTTTGTTGGACTATGCTCCTGTTGAGCACATTGTAATGGAAAAGGATATATGATTTAAAATCTAATGAGTTTAAGTTACTGCCTTAAAACTTTATGTTTTAGGGCAGTACTTTTTTGTTTTGCTGGACAAAATTATATAACAGAGTTAAAATAAAACCGTAGTAAAATAAACTATAAAATCTGTCTTTTTTATTGAAAGGGTGGTTTAAAATGATAATAAAAAACGGTACTATTGTAAACGGCGCTTTTGAACTCGAGGATATGGATATCCGTGTAAAGGACGGCGTTATCACAGAGATAGGCAAAAATCTCAGCGGTGATGATGAGATAATCGACGCGTCCGAAAAATACGTTATCCCTGGTCTTATAGACGTTCACTCCCACGGCTGTGCAGGCTGTGATTTCTGCGACGGTAAAATAGATTCGTTTGAGAAAATGGCAAAATACTATGCTGACAACGGTATCACCTCTTTTTTGGGCACATCAATGAGCCTGAGCGAGGAAATGCTGACAGATATATTCAAGGAATTCAAAAAGTTTAAGGACAGCGATAAGCTCATGGCGTATCCTCACGGCATAAACATGGAGGGACCGTTCTTCTCCAAAGCTAAAAAAGGTGCTCAGAATGAGGATTACATTGTAAATCCTGATGTTGAGATGTTCAACAGATTAAACGAGGCAAGCGGCAATAATGTACGCATAGTCGACATTGCACCTGAGCTTGACGGCGCTGAGGAATTCATTAAAGAGATTAAAAAGGTAGCTACTGTATCCATCGCTCACACAACAGCTGATTATGATACAGCTAAAAAGGCAATCGCACTCGGTGTTACACATATAACACACCTTTACAACGCAATGAGCCCGTTTAACCACAGAAACCCAGGTGTACCGGGTGCTGTGTTTGATGACGATACAGTTCGTGCGGAGCTTATCTGCGACGGTATACATATCCATCAGGGAGTTATCCGCTCCACATTTAAAACTCTCGGTGATGACAGAGTAATCCTCATAAGCGACTCTATGAGAGCTTGCGGAATGGAGGACGGCGTATATGATCTCGGCGGTCAGCAGGTATATGTAAAGGGAAACCTTGCAACACTTGAGGACGGCACAATAGCAGGTTCCGCTACAAACGTTATGCAGTGCATGAGAAACGCTGTTTCCTATGGCATACCGTTTACAAGCGCTGTAAAAGCTGCTACAATCAACCCTGCAAAGGCAGCCGGTGTTGACAAGACAACAGGTAGCCTTGAGGTTGGAAAAGCAGCCGATATAGTTCTGCTTTCAAAAGATAAGCTCGATGTAGATAAAGTGCTCATCAAGGGAAAACAGTATAAATAAGCTTTAAAATAAAAATCAGCCTGTCAGGTTTTATCCTGACAGGCTTATTTACTTTACAAAAGATATTTTTCTATAACGCAGGCGACACCGTCCTCATCGTTTGAGAGTGTAAAGGCGTCTGCCTTTTCTTTTACTACGTCTTGGGCGTTTTCCATTGCTATGCCGAGTCCTGCATATTCTATCATTGAAATGTCGTTGAATCCGTCGCCACAGGCTATAAGCTCTTCACGTTTTATATTAAGCTTATTTAAAAGTATATCGAGCGACGCGGCTTTGTCCACATTCAGCGGCATAATCTCGAGAAAATACGGCTCCGAACGGTAAACACTGCACACATCCTTTAAGCTTTCCCTTATAATCGGCTCGATTTTCTCAAGCTTGTCTCCGTCGGCAAGACAAAGGCATTTTGTAAGTGTACCGAGCTTTTTGGCGTGTTCTAAAAATGACGGCACGGCGATAGTTCCTATTCTGTTTAAAGTTGCCTCTTTGACAGCGTATACGTCGTCGGGAGTTTCAGTGAAGATACAGTCGCCGTCATAGCTTAAAATATTTATGCCGTGTTCTTTCGCTAAATTATAGGCGCGTTTTGCTGTGTCAAACGACAGTGACTGAGAGTACAGTACTTCTCCGCTTTTGTAACGGCTTATCTGAGCGCCGTTATAGGAGAGGATATATATTCCGTCTATATTGAGCTCTCTTGCAACAGGGAGTACGCCTCCTGTCGGTCTGCCAGACGCCAAAATAAGGGCGGCGCCGTGTTCCTTTGCGGATTTTACTGCCTCTTTAGTGCGTTCGGTAACGTCTTTTTTGGAGTTTGTAAGCGTACCGTCTAGGTCTAACGCTATTGCGCGGTATTTCATTTTACTTTCTCATCCTTTTTCTTTTTTGTCCTTTACGTTTACAATTATAAAATACAATTTATTTTTTAACAAGCTATTGACAGGAGTATATAAAAGTAATATTATTAAGTTAACATATGAATAGATGTTCATATAATAAAAGGAGTGATACGGTTTGGAGAAAAAAATTAAAGATGAAGTAATTATATGCGACAAACAGCACGTACACCCTTACTCGGTTGAAGAGACAAGAGCCGAAATGCCTGATGAAGAAGAGCTTTTTTCACTTGCTGAGGCGTTTAAAATATTCGGCGACTCTACAAGGATAAGGATAATATGTGCCTTAATGCACAAGGAGCTGTGTGTGTGTGATTTAGCTGAGCTTTTAAACATGGGGCAGTCGGCAATATCGCATCAGCTCAGGCTTTTAAGAACAAGCAGACTTGTAAAGACAAGACGAGAGGGCAAGAGCATATTCTATTCGCTGGACGATGAGCATATAGAACTTATTATCAACGCCGGTCTTGCACATATAAGAGAAGAATAACTTTTATAAGAGGAGTTAAGAGAATATGAACAGTAAAGACAATGTCAATTCATGTAATATAGACGGCGGCGCATGCACATGCTCATGTGAAAGCGGACATCACCATGAGCACAGCCATAGTCACGAGCATGAGCACGAACACGCTTCATGTTCGTGTGACAGCGCTCACAATCACGACCACGATCATGACCATGGACACGACTCATGCAGTATAACTTCCTGTTCATGCGGACATGACCACCACCATGTACATTCTGACGGATGTGGCTGCGGACACGACCACTCGCATACTGCCGAAAAAGCTGAATATATCTCGATTGCAGTCGGTATTGTTATAATAGCTGCGGCTTCATTGATACCAATGCCGGAGATTGCAAAGCTGATACTTATGATAATAGGTGTAGCTGTTACAGGCTTTGAAACCTTTTGGGAGGGCATAAAGTCAATATTTAAGCTCAAGTTTGACGAAACCTCACTTTTGACTATTGCAGTTATAGCAGCATTCATTTTGGGCGAATACTTTGAGGCGGCGGCTGTAACAGTACTGTTCCAGTTAGGTGAGATTCTCGAGGGACTTGCAGTATCACGCTCTACAAAGAGTGTTGAGGCGCTCACAAAAATCCGTCCTGAGTCGGCAAATCTCATTGAAAACGGTCAGATAAAGACTGTTAAGGCGGATTTAATCGAAGTGGGAAGCACAATACTCATAAAACCAGGCGAGAAAGTGCCGCTTGACGCAGTAATTGAAGAGGGCGAGTCCTCTCTTGATACATCAGCATTGACAGGAGAGAGCGTGCCAGCCTATGTTACGGTTGGCGACAGAGTTTTATCCGGTTCACTCAACATAAACGGCGCTGTAAAGTGCAGAACTACAAGTACATTTAATAACTCTACCGCCAGCAAGATAATTGAAATGGTGCGTGATTCGGCGGCTAAAAAAGGTGTTACCGAAAAGTTTATTGCAAAATTTGCGCGCGTGTACACACCTGTTATAATAGTGCTTGCGTTGATTACCGCTATTGTGCCGCCGCTTGTCGGCTTTGGCAGCTTCAGCGAATGGATTTACCGTGCGCTTATCTTCCTTGTAGCCTCCTGCCCGTGCGCAATAGTTATTTCCGTACCGCTTGCGTTCTTCTCCGGAATAGGTGCGGCAAGCAAACAGGGAATACTCATAAAGGGCTCAAAATACCTTGAGATACTCGCAAATGCAAAGCAGGTTGTAATGGATAAGACAGGAACTATGACAACCGGTAAATTAAACGTTACAGATGTATACGTATCAGACTCAAACGAAAAAAATGAGCTTTTAGCGCTTGCAATGTCGGCGGAGAGCTTTTCTAATCACCCAATGGCAACAGCTGTTGTAAATTATGCCAAGAGCATGAATATTCAGACGTGTGACGTGAAAAATTATGAAGAGACGGCGGGACATGGTATCAGCGCTGTTATAGACGACAAAAAGGTTCTGTGCGGCTCTTTGAAAATGCTTATTGATAACGGTGTAGCTATACCTGACGATATAAAGAACGGCGAGTACAATATACTCGTATCAAAAGGTGGAGTATTTGCAGGAGCTTTAAAGGTATCCGATACACTGAGAAGCGAGACGGCACAGGCAATAAAAGAGCTTAAAGCTATCGGTGTTAAAAAGACAATAATGCTTACAGGTGACAACGAAAAGCACGCACAGAGAGTAAAGGAAGAGAGCGGAATAGACAGCTTTTACGCTTCGCTTCTGCCGCAGGATAAGGTAACTCACTTAGAGCAGATAAAGAAAGACGGCACAACGCTGTTTGTAGGCGACGGTATAAACGACGCTCCTGTTCTTGCAATGGCTGACGCAGGCGTTGCAATGGGCTTTGGAACAGACGCGGCAATTCAGGCGGCGGATATAGTTTTGTTAAACGATAAGCTGACAGGACTTATCACGGCGATTAAAATTTCATTAAAGACATTAAAGCTCGCCAAATTCAATATGGTATTTGCACTTGCGGTAAAGGCACTTGTGCTGATACTCGGTATCTTCGGAATGGCGCAGATGTGGATGGCTGTTGTGGCTGATGTAGGTGTGTCAATAGTGTGCGTTCTCAATGCCACAAGAGCTCTCGGCTTCGGCAAAAAGTAAAAATGATATTGACAAAAAGCCGCTTGCGATATATCATTAAAAAAGATATTGAAAATGCTGTGATGGGGAGGAGTAGCTTCGTCTTAAAGCTCAGAGAGAAAACGGTTGGTGCAAGTTTTCGTGAGAGATGGTGTGAAGGTAGCCTCGGAGCTTCGGACCGAAAGGCATTTTGCTGAGTAGACTTCGGCGCATTCTCTGCGTTATAGGAGAAAACGGTAGGTTTTCCTGCCGATTGAGTGCACGGTTTTGCCGTGAATATAGGTGGTACCGCGAAGGTTGTCATTACAAGCTTTCGTCCTATCAGATGATGGGACGAGAGCTTTTTTATTTGCATTTTCTCTATTTAAAAAATAAGACAATTAAAAGAAAGGAAGAAAACCTAAAATGAAAAGAGAACTTGAAAAAGTTTACGATCCGAAACAGGTTGAGGAACGCACATATGGTTTCTGGCTTGACGGAGGATATTTTCACGCAAAGGTAAACCCTGATAAAAAACCTTATACAATAGTTATTCCGCCGCCAAACATTACAGGTCAGCTCCACATGGGACACGCGCTTGACAATACATTGCAGGATATACTTATCCGTTTCAGACGTATGCAGGGCTTCGAGGCGCTTTGGCTTCCGGGTACAGACCACGCTTCCATCGCGACAGAAGCTAAAATCGTTGAGGCAATGCGCAAAGAGGGCATTACAAAAGAGGCTATCGGACGCGAGGCATTTTTGGAGCGCGCTTGGGCATGGAAAAAGCAGTACGGCAGCAGAATTATAGAGCAGCTTAAAAAGCTCGGCTCCTCCTGCGACTGGGAGCGCGAGAGATTTACTCTTGACGAAGGCTGTTCAAAAGCTGTAAACGAAGTATTTGTAAAGCTCTATGAAAAGGGACTTATTTACCGCGGAAACCGTATGGTAAACTGGTGCCCGCACTGCAACACATCTATTTCCGACGCTGAGGTTGAGTATCAGACTAAGGAAGGCAACTTCTGGCATCTTTTGTATCCTGTAAAGGAGACAGGAGAGATGCTCGAGCTTGCAACCACACGTCCTGAGACAATGCTCGGAGATACAGCTGTTGCTATAAATCCTGATGACCCGAGATACGCTCATCTGCACGGCTGTCACGTAATTCTGCCTCTTTTAAATAAGGAAATCCCTATCGTATGCGACGAGCATGCTGATATGGAAAAGGGTACAGGTGTAGTTAAGATTACCCCTGCACACGACCCGAATGACTACGAGGTAGGAAAACGCCACGATCTGCCGATAGTCAGAGTGTTCACTTACGATGGACACATGACAGGCGCTCAGGATAAGGCTATTGCCGATGAGCTTCTTGCAAGCGGCAGAGCTGCTGCGGGAGAGCCTGAGGTTCTCGATTGCGGAAAATATGCAGGTATGACAACAGCCGAGGCGAGAAAGGCAATCGTTGAGGACTTGAAAGAGGGCGGCTTCTTAAAGTCAATCGAGCCTTTGCAGCACGAGGTCGGCGCATGCTACCGCTGCCACAACACTGTTGAGCCTATGGTTTCAAAACAGTGGTTTGTAAAGATGGAGCCGCTGGCAGGCCCTGCAATCGACGCTGTTAAAGAGAAAAAGACAAAGTTTATCCCAGAGAGATTTGATAAGATATACTTTAACTGGATGGAGAACATCAAAGACTGGTGCATTTCACGTCAGCTCTGGTGGGGACACAGAATTCCTGCTTACTACTGTGACGACTGCGGTGAGGTAACAGTAAGCGCTTCTCATATAGACGAATGTCCGAAGTGCCACTCAAAGAACGTACATCAGGACGAGGACACACTCGACACATGGTTCTCATCAGCGCTGTGGCCGTTCAGCACACTCGGCTGGCCTGAAAAAACAGAGGAGCTCAAATACTTCTATCCTACAAGCACACTTGTAACAGGATATGACATCATCTTCTTCTGGGTTGCTAGAATGATATTCTCAGGTCTTGAGCACATGGGCGAGGTTCCGTTTGAAAACGTGCTTATACACGGTCTTGTAAGAGATGCTCAGGGACGTAAGATGAGTAAATCTCTCGGCAACGGTATCGACCCATTGGAGGTAATCGACCAGTACGGTGCCGACGCTTTAAGACTTACACTTGCCACAAATAACAGCCCTGGAAACGACATGCGTTTCTCTGACGAGAAAGTTATGGCAAGCAGAAACTTTGCGAATAAGCTCTGGAATGCTTCAAGATTTATCCTTATGAACCTTGAGGACGGCGACGACTTTACAGAGCTCGACTGCATTGACAAGCTTGCCGCTGAGGATAAATGGGTACTCTCTAAATACAACAAGCTTGTAAAAGAAGTTACAGAAAACCTTGAGAAGTTTGAACTCGGTGTAGCTGTTGCAAAGCTCTATGACTTTATATGGGACGTTTTCTGCGACTGGTATGTAGAGCTGTGTAAATCAAGACTTTGGGAGGGCGGCGAAAACGCTGTTCCTGCAAAGAAAGTGCTCGTATATGTTATGAGCAATACACTCAAGCTCCTGCACCCATTCATGCCGTTTATCACAGAGGAAATCTGGCAGGCACTTCCGCACAACGGCGAGAGTATAATGGTTTCAAAGTGGCCTGAATACTCCGAGAAGCTCAACTTCTCCGAAGATGAGGAAAACTTTGAAAAGGTTATGAACCTCATAAAAGGTATCCGTATGCGCCGTTCCGAGATGAACGTACCTCCGTCCAAAAAGGCAAAGGTATACATCGCTGCTGAGGATACAGCTATCTTTGAGAGCAGTACAGGTTTCTTGCAGAGACTGGCTTCCGCTTCCGAAATTGAGTTTGCCGATAAATTCGATATTCCGTCCGCTGTACAGGTAATTACCTCAAGTGCAGTTGCGTATATCCCTATGGGCGAGCTTGTAGACATCGAAAAGGAAACAGCACGTCTTGAGAAAGAAAAAGCTGCCTGCGAAAAGGATATTAAATTCCTCTCAGGAAAGCTCAACAATCCTGGATTTGTTGCAAAAGCTCCTGCAAACGTAATTGAAAACGAGCGCGCTAAGCTTTCAAAGGCTCAGGAAAAGCTCGATAAAATTCTCGAGAGCATTGAGAATCTTAAAAATCAGTAATTAAATTAGAGTCTGATTTATAATAAAAACCACAGCTTTACACAAAAGTGAAGCTGTGGTTTTTGCTATCTGCGCTCTTTTTTAGAAAAACAGCTCTTGCAGCTGCGCTGTGAAGAGCACTGCTTTATAAGTATTGTGTCTTCGCCTATCATCTGTATGTCATCCCATTTTACAACAGCGTCGTCGCCTCTGCCGAAAAGTCCAAAAAATTTAGGACGGCCGAAAATTATAAGCGAGCGGATACAGGCGTTGCAGGAGTCAAATTCCAAGTCGTCAACTCTGCCTATGCGGCAGCCTGTGTTTAAATCTATAACCTCCTTACACTTTAAATCAGTAAAAAAATATATCATATCTTGCACCCCTTTCAAGCTCAGGTGATTTATTTAACAAAAGACGGACAAAATAACATATAGGATATTTTTACAGCCTTAACAATAAATATTACGATATTATATGCTATTATGCTTGCTCTGAAAGATTATAAATGTTATTATCATT
>CALXEM010000015.1 GCA_944387335.1 uncultured Clostridia bacterium
GGGAAAAGGAAGTTTTAAGGGAAAATGTGGACATGTTTTCGTGGGAAAAGCTTGATTTTTCACGCTTTTCTTTCAGGACAATACCTGCTCCGATACCTCTTTGCTCGAACAGAAAGCTTAAAAAGACATCAGTATTTCAGGTGGTTGTAAAAAATGAGAAAGCGGATGAGCCGTTCGGATTTTTGTCGCTTGAAATAGACTATATGACAGGAGGTAGGATTAAAAAATGAAGTTTTCTCAATACGTTATAAGCAATTTTCAAAAGCCTGTCACTGCATTGGCGGACAGACCGATAATGTCTGCTAAAGAGCTTAAGGAATGGTTTGACAGCAACAGCACAAACGAGCTTAAAACCTCTGTAAACGGTATTGCGTCACTGCTTGATTCGACAAACGGCGCTTCCAACATAGGCTGCACCGATTACAAGAGCATGGGCGCGAATTTGGAGAAGTTCATATGCAATTTGGCTGACAGGGCTATCACGGCGCAGGGCGAGCTCTCCGACATAAGGGGAATGGTAAATCAGATTACAGAAGCTGCGCAGACAGCTCAGCAGGCCGCAAAGGAGGCGCTTGCCTATGCCGAACGTGCAAATGAGATTGCCAACGAGATGAACTGGCTTGTGCTGATAGACCCCGAAAGCGGATTGGAGATGGATATACAGACTATTTTGTATAACCTGTATTACAGAAGCTATGCCAAGAGCGAAATTACATGCGAAATTTGGGACAACGCTGACTGGACATGCGATATGTTTGACTTGCGTGACTTTACCTGCGGGGAATTTGACATTGAAAATATTTTCAGTGACAAGGCAGAAGAATAATTTATTACGATTTTAAAAGGAGGATTTTATGGCCAGTACAAATAAAACTTCACTGGGACTTAATCAGTGGATAAGTGTGGACAAGCCTAAATGGGCTGACTTTAACTCTGACAATCAGATTATAGATGCCGAAATAAAAAAACGAGCCGAGATTGATTCTGACGGACGCGTTAAGCAGGATGCAAAGAACTCTCAGGCGCTCGGTGGAAAGGACTACACCGTGCTCTTTGATTCGGCAGGTGCGGCTAAAAATGCGCTGGCACTCTCGGGACATACATATGCGCAGCTGTTTGACTCAACAGGAGCTGCTTACAATTCACAGAAATTTGCGGGACAGTCATACAGCAATCTGTTTGACTCGAGCAAAAGGGCACTTACAGCGGCAAACAGCCTGAAACTGGGTGGCATGAGTGCTTCAAGCTATGTCACAATGTCGACATACACGCTATCGCTTGTAAACGGGTTTAAGACAAGAAACGGCGCTTCAACTATCAAGGCGATAAAGATGGGTAAGCTTGTATTTATTTGCGGAGCTTTGAAAAACAGCGCGTCATCTTCAAATGACCGCTCGATGTTTATTGTACCTGAGGCGATAAGACCGTCATATATGGTCAACTACAAGTATCCGCTGACAACGACAGGTTTTACATGGCTGCGTGATTCAACAGGTGAATTTATGGCTCAAGGAGCAGTCACAAACATTGAAATGTATGTAATGTATATGCTTGACTAGGGAGGAATGTTAAAAATGGATACTCAGAAATTGCAGGAAGCGGGAATTGACCCTAAGTACTGGGACAGCTGCTATATAGCAAACGACGGAACAATATTTACACCGATAACCGATGAAAGCGGGCAAGTGGTGAAAACAGGTTCTGCTGCATATAATGAATGGGAGCTTAATTTAGGCGTCGAGGTTCCGCAGATGCCGACAGAACAACAGCAGCTTGCACAGCTTATTATGGCGCAGGCTAAAAATGAAGCTGCTATAAATGAGATAAATAAGACAAACGCACATCTGCTGCTTAAACTGGCACAGCTTGAGGGAGGTAGTTTAAATGTTTAATTGGTACGATACACTTTACAATTATTATAAGCTCGGTTTTTATTCTCCGGAGGATCTTGACATATTTGTTGCGTCAAAATGGATTACCGAGGAAGAAAAAACCGCTATCATAGGGGGATAGTTATGGATTGGACAGTATTTAAACTGGCAGGTGCTTTTTTGCTTGGTATGATGGCTTCTTTTTGTAAACAATACGGCCTTGTTATTTCGCTTGTCGTTATAGTTATTCTGTTTGATTTTGCCACCGGACTTATTAAATCAAAGCTGAGCGGCGAGGGCTGGGAGAGCAAAAAAGGTATGCTCGGCTTTTGGAAAAAGATGTCGCTTCTGTGTGCGATGGGATTCGGAATATTTTTGGATTCGTTTATTCCGTTGGCGTTGCAGATAGGACTTGACTTTACATTGCCTTTTAACATACCGATAGGTATGATTGTCTGTGTGTACATTATTCTGAATGAGAGTATATCTATAACAGAAAATCTTTATTGTTGTAATAAAAACATTATACCGAAATGGATAGCAGATGTTTTAAAGCTGGCTAAAAATTCGGTAAACAGCGAAGGCGAAAAGCAAGATGAGGACAAAGCCGAGGTTGAAGCTAAAACAAAAGATGATACACCAGATGTAAAAGGCATAAAATAAATTTATTTTACTGATTACAAAGAAAGGTGATTTTATATGAAAGTTTGGATAGATCCGGGACACGGCGGAAGCGCTTCAGGCGCTGTTAAAGGCTCAAGAATGGAAAAGGACGATACACTCAAACTTGCTAAGCTTGTAAAAGCCGCATTTGAACGCTGTGGTATAAACACGATAATGACAAGGACGACTGATGTTTTTGTCTCGCTCAAGGACAGAACCGACCTTGAAAATAAAAATAACTGCGATTTAGCCGTTTCACTTCACCGTAATTCTGCGGCTGACTCCAGTGCATGCGGTGTTGAAACATGGATGCACAGTAAAGCTCCCGCAAGCTATATAAAATGGGGCGAGGATGTTTTAAAGGAACTTGAAAAGGTTGGTGTGAGCAAAAACAGAGGTGTCAAAAAGGGATTTACAGGTGACGCAAACTCCGATTATGCCGTTAACCGCGATACAAAGTCGCCGTCCATGATGATAGAGCTCGGCTTTATCTCCAACGACAAGGATAACGGCGATTACGACAAGAATTTGAACGCATATTCCGAGGCGATAGTAAAGGCTTGTTGCAACTATTTAGGCGCAAAATATACTGAGAATAAGCCTGCTACATCAGGTACGGGCAGTACAACAAATACAGGCACAAATGGCGGTACACTGTACCGTGTTCAGGTGGGCGCCTTTGAAAATAAAGAGAACGCTGAAAAGTTAAGAGATGAACTGAAAGCCAAAGGCTATTCCGCATTCATTTCATAATTTACGGGAGAACAAAAAATTATGAGAAAGGAAAGGAATGATAAAATTTATGGCAGGAAAAATGAGCACTGCGGAAGAACTGCTTATTTACAACAACCCATTTTATGCAGATAAGTATTATAACTCAAGAGTTTTGCCGAGCAATCAGACGTCTGAGAAAGCTCAGAGTCAAAATACTTCTTCAAACACTGTAAAAAAAACATCGTCTTCCAAGGCGTCCTCTAAAAAGACATCCTCATCTTCCAAAAAATCTTCTTCATCAAAGAGTACGTCGTCAGCTTCATCTGCCGCTCACAAAGAGGCTGAAAGACTGGCTAAAGAGAGAGAACAGGCAGAAAAAGAGCGCCAGAAAGCGGAACAGGAACGCCTTGCACTTTTGCAGAAACAAAAAGAGGGCGCTGCCGATATAATCGACAAGTACGACTCCATTTACTCGGATGTGTACAGCGACTCAAGTGAGGCTTATATCGACGGAGTAAAAAAACAGCGCGCTTTAAATGAACTGATGGCGCAGCAAGGACTGTACGGCTCCGGTTACAGTGAGGAGAAAAACAGAGAAACGGCTGTCAATGTTCAAAACGATATTACCGATATATACAATGACGGTGTAAATAAAGCTTCGCAGCTTGAAAGGGACAGACAGCTTGAGGGAATACCTCTTTCGATGATGGAAAAGCGATATACTCAGTCATCAGCGCCTAAAAAGTATGTCGACAAGATAGTGGAGCAGCTTTTAAAAGACGAACTAAAAAAACAGATTGAAGCTCAGAAATGGGCGGACAGCTCGGAATGGATTTAGTTTAAGCTGTAAACGGCGTATAAAAGCTTAAAAATCACGGTGTATCTTTTTTAAGATACACCGTGATTTTTTATATTGTTAATATGCCTGTAATGGATTTTATTGGTGTAAAGAATTATAATATCAGTATAAATATCTTTTATAGTTTATTTTACAAAAAATAAATTCAGAGAGGGTTGAGTGCGAAATGTTAAATATAGGAACAAAAGCTCCTGATTTTGTATTGGAAAATCAGAACGGTGAGAAGATTTCTCTTGACAGCTTTAAGGGCAAAAAGGTTGTATTGTACTTTTATCCGAGAGATAACACTCCTGGTTGCACAAAACAGGCGTGTGCTTTTTCATCGTTAAAGGGTGAGTTCGATAAGAGAAACACAGTTGTAATAGGTGTGAGCAAGGATTCTGTCACTTCGCACAAAAAGTTCGACGAGAAACATTCTCTCGGCTTTATACTGCTGTCCGATACATCAACAGAGGTTTTACAGCAATATGATGTATGGAAAGAGAAAAAGCTTTACGGAAAAGTCAGCATGGGAGTTGTGCGCAGCACGTACATCATAGATGAAAATGGCGTTATAATAAGCGCACTGGAAAAGGTTAAACCTGATTTGAATGCACAGCAGATGCTCGATATAATAGATTCTTTAAAGGAGGAGTAATATGTCTGAACATGTTATATACCTTGCAGGCGGCTGTTTTTGGGGTATGGAGAAGTACATCTCCATGATAGACGGAGTTTTGAGTACAACAGTCGGATACGCAAACGGTGCTAAAGAAAACCCGACATATGAAGATGTGTGCGCTTCAAGCGGCCACGCTGAGACGGTAAAGGTTGTATTCGACGACGAAAAGCTCCCGCTTGAGTTTTTGCTCGATATATTTTATATGGCAATAGACCCTGTTTCGGTAAATAAACAGGGCGGAGATGTCGGAATACAGTACCGCACAGGAGTTTATTACACCGACGAAAGAGACGGCGAGATAATCCGCGCTTCGCTTAAAAAGCTCTCTGAAAGCTATGATAAAAAGATTGCGGTAGAGTGCTGTGAGCTTGAGAACTTTTATCCCGCCGAGGAGTACCACCAAAAATATCTTGAGAAAAATCCCGACGGTTACTGCCACATTACAGAGGGGCAGTTTAAATGCGCTTCAAGCGCTGTTGCGCCGATAGAGTCGCTTGGTAAAATAAAAAATATGTTTAATTTAAGGGATTTGGGCGGTTACAGGTGCAAAGACAAAAGTACAGGAAGAGTAAGTTACACTAAAAACGGTGTATTTTTGCGCGGAGATTCCACAGCAAGGCTTACAAAGGCTGAGTGTGAGCTGCTGAAAATGAGCGGGCTTACAACAGTTGTTGACTTGCGCTCTGAGCACGAGGTAAAGACAAATCCGTCGGCTTTTGAAAACTTTGACGGTGTTGACTATATAAATATACCAATGCTTGACAATATAAATTCAGCTATAACACAGGATCAGCTGCCTTATTCCTTGGGTGAGCTTTACTGCATGTCGCTTGAGGGGGCAAAGGCTCAGACAGTGCAGCTTATAAAGATCTTGTCAGAAGCAGACGGTACTGTACTTTTTAACTGTACTGCCGGAAAGGACAGAACAGGCGTTGTATCGATGATGCTGCTGAGCTTGGCAGGTGTGTCGAACGAGGATATTGTTTTAGACTATGTTAAGACTGAAAGCCGTGTTCAGCCGCTTATAAAAATTCAGCTTGAGCAGTTAAGAAAGCTCGGAATAAATGCCCCTGAATCGCTTTTACATGCTGACGAAAACAGCGCCAGAATGTTTTTAAAGGTGTTAAACGAAAAGTACGGTGGCGCTGAAAAATATTTAAAAGCACAGACTGTAAGCGATGAGATGGTAGATAAGCTTGTTAGAAAGTTTGTATACTGATAAAAAACACCTCGGTAAATTTTTACCGAGGTGTTTTTGCGTATTAAATTAAATTTTATTTTTCTTCTGTTTCTGTTTTTGTTTCTGCGATTGCTTCTACTTTCTCTTTTGGGAGAACTACATTGAGCAGAATTGCAACAAATGCAGCAGGAACAATACCAGAACCGCCGAACACAAGCTGAATAGCCTCAGGCATAGCGTGGAGAATACCTGTATTTGCGCCCATACCGTAGCCTACACCGAGTGCAACGGAGAGGATTGTGAGATTTCTTGGAGTCATTTTATCTCTTGTTACAAGCTGAATACCGCTTACAACGATAGATGAGAACATCATTACAGCCGCACCGCCCAAAACAGACTGCGGCATAATTGATACGATAGCACCGAGCTTTGGAATAAGACCGCACAGAACGAGGAATACAGCGCCTGTTGTGAGCGCAATTCTATTTACTACCTTAGTCATAGCAACAAGACCTACGTTCTGGCTGAATGATGTATTCGGAAGAACACCGAATACTGCGGCGAGAGATGAACCTATACCGTCGCACATAACGCCGCCTGCAAGCTCCTTGTCGGTAGGCTCTCTGTCCATACCGCCCTCAATAACGCCTGAAATATCTCCGACAGTCTCAACTGCTGTTACAACGAACATGATAAGTACAGGGAGGATTGCTCTCCAGTCAAATACGATTTTAACAGGCATTATGGACGGAACTGCAAACCAGCTTGCCTGAGCAACTTTGTCCCAGTTCAAAACCCATGCCTTTGTGTATTCCACGCCCTCAGCTGTTACGCCTGTTGTAGGGAGAACAAAGCCCATGATGATTGCAGCAATGTAACCTGCAACTATTCCGACAAGAATTGCTGATGAGCTCCAAAAGCCCTTTGTTGTGTGTTTTACAACAAGGATAACTACAAGTACAAACAAAGCCAAAAGCATGTTTTCGACAGAACCAAAGTCGGCTACATTTGCACCGCCTCCGCCGAATGAGTTAATTCCGACAGAGATAAGCGAAAGACCTATTGAGAGAACAACAGTACCTGTTACAATCGGAGGGAAAAATCTTCTTAAAGGCTTTAAGAAAAATCCGAGGACTGTTTCAAAAAGACCACCTATAATGGAAGCTCCCATAATAGCGCCGTATGCCAGAATACCGCCACCCATATTTGCGGCAACGCTGTTGAATACACCGATAAAGCCTGAGCTTGTACCCATTATAATCGGCACCTTACCGCCGATAGGTCCTATTGAAAACAGCTGGATAAGCGTAACTATTCCAGCTATAAGCATAGCGTTCTGAAGAATACCTATCTGCAAATCGCCGAATTCGCTTGCCGCACCTATTCCGCATGTTCCCATGATTATGAGGATAGGTGTTAGGTTTCCGACAAACATTGCCAAAACGTGTTGTAAACCGAGAGGTATAGCCTGCTTAAGCGGCATTTTGCCCTCAAACACGTATGCCTGCTCAGATAACTGAGTTGTATTTTTCACCGTGACGTCTCCTTTAAAATTTTACTTCGTATAATATTTTATTTTATTTTGTCTTTTTTGTAAACAAATCTTTATATTTTCATATTTTATGTCAGTTTTTGATGAAAAAATACATGCTTTTCGGTTTTTTTGCCGTATAGAATATGTAAAAGTCTCAGCGGTAATTTCCGTACTCTCTCACTGCTTCGATAAATGCCTCAATGTTTTCCCACGGTACCTCCGGCTCCAGCATGTGTGTAGGAGCTATTGTAAGTCCTCCGCCTTTGCCGACAGTTTCAATCATTTTTTTGACAACGTCCTTTACATCCTGAGGAGTTCCAAAAGGCATTGTAGTCTGAGTGCCGACTGTACCTAAAAACGAAAGCTTGTCACCGTACAGCTGTTTTATCTTTACAGGGTCCATGCATTCAGGCTGAACGGGGTTGAGTATATCAACGCCTATTTCTATCAGTTCGGGAATAATCTCGTCTATAACTCCGTCGGAGTGGTACATTGCAAACACGTTAGGGTTTATCTTTTTAGCGGCTGAAATTGTTGCCGCAGTGGCAGGCTTTATCCATTTTCTCCAAGTCTGAAGGCTCATCATAAGGGAGCGCTGAGAGCCTACATCGTCTCCGAAAACTATCATGTCAGCACCGCTCTTTGCCGCACGCTCAGCCGCCATGCACTGTATACGGCACATGTTGTCCATGCAGGCGCTTGCCATTTCGTCGTCAGTCAGAAAGTCGGCAAGTAAGTTGTCCAGTCCGCGCAGATACCATGCGGGCTCAAACACCTGTATTGCAAAAAATACTGCGGCTCTGCCCTCGCTGTGTGCCTGTCTGACTTTTTCATCTACCTTAACCCAGCGGCTCTCGTCCATTATATCGGGATACGGGTAAGAGTTTACCTCGTCCGGTGTTTCAAACTCAGCCATAGGCGGATAAAAATGTGTAAAGTGAGCCAAACTTCCCTTTTTGTGTCCTACACCCCATTCATCTATGTATGTCAGCTCGTCTGCGTTTTTGTGAAATCTTCTGTAATCCGGCATAACTTTAGGAGCGGGAAGCTCTATATACCGCACAGGCATGTCAAACGCAGATACAATATCGGACGTTCCGTATCTCTTTATCAGCTCGTCCGTCAGAGCAGGGCACATTGAGAACTGAAACGGTACTCTCTCAAACGGCTGACGGCGCATAGCCGCAATAAAATTTTCTCGGTTATTCATACAAATCCCTTCTCCTTAATATAGCTTTTTCTCGATATAATTATAGTTGACACAACATAACCTAACAATGTAAAATCGGACTGTATTTTTATAAAAAAGGACACATATACTTATGAATGAATCACATACACAAAAACAGGCTTATTTTAGGGATATACAGCTAAAAGACGTCATAGAAATCACATCGTTTGTAAATGCCTCCAAAATAGACGTTGGAAAAAACTATGTATTTGAAGGGGAAATGCACAATTTATGGGAAATGCAGTATATTTCCCGCGGCAGCGCATATGTTGCTGTAAAAGACGGTTTTTATGAGTTGAAAGCCGGCGAAATATCGTTTTACCGTCCTAATCAGTTTCATGTAGTTTACGGAAACGGACACACAAGCGCTCAGATGTGGGTATTTTCGTTTCAGTGCAAAAGCCATGTAATAAAATACCTTGAAAACTGTGTTATCAGCGCTTCTGAAGAGAGCGAGCGGCTGATGGAGAGAATACTCAATGAGGTGGGGAAATCGTTTGAGGTCAATGCCTCAGGCTCGGACAGCGGAGTGATACTGAAAAAGAAAAAGAGAACACAGTTTGGCTATTCGCAAATAATAAAAAACAGGATTGAAGAGTTGCTCATTTTGCTAATGCGTGAAAAAAACAGACCGATACCGATTTGCAGAACCGGCACCTCGTCGGTAAATGCAGCGGAAATACGCGCTCTGCTCGCTCAGAATATATATTCTAAACTGACAGTTGCGCAGATAGCCGAAAAATTCAGTATATCGTCTACATACTTAAAACAGATTTACAGAGCCGGGTATTCCTCGGGCATTATTGCCGACTTTAACCTTATGAAGTCAAAGCGTGCGGCGGAGCTTTTGGAGTCTACGGATTTGTCTGTTACGGAAATTTCTGAAATAATGGGGTTTGACAACGTATATTTTTTCAGCAATTTCTTTAAAAGATATATGGGAGAGTCGCCGGGTTTGTACAGAAAAAGAAAACGGAACACAAAAGCTTGACTTGTGCAAATATATAATATAATATATAAGCAAATACTTATATATGGAGGTTAACAATGCAGTCTAAAAGATATGCAAGTGTAGGCGCCCGCTGTGTGGCGTGCGGATGCTGTTTAAAGGTATGTCCTATGGGGGCAATAGATTTAAAATACGGTGTTAAAGCCAATATAGACGTGCAAAAATGTGTCGGCTGCGGTAGGTGTGCAAACGAATGTCCCGCAGGTGTAATTGAAATTTTACAGAGAGGGGAGAAATAGTATGCCTAATACAGCCAAAGCAAAAAAACATTGGTACGACTATCTTTGGATAGTAACTCCGATATATTTGGGACTTGGATTTTTTAATATTCTGTTTGCGTGGATAGGACTTGTATTTTTCTTTTTGCCGCTCATTCTCTCAGCCTGCGGATTCGGCAAAATTTACTGTAATCTCTACTGTGACAGAGGACGCTTTCTCGACCTTTTGGGCAAAAAGCTGCACATTTCAATGAACAGAAAAACTCCGAAATGGGTGTCATCGCCTGTTTTCCGCTATGGATTTTTAATATTCTTTCTCATAATGTTTATACAAATGCTGTTTAATACATATCTTGTGTTTTCGTCAGCTAAAACCTTAAGCGAAACTGTAAAGCTTTTCTGGACATTCAATGTTCCGTGGAACTGGGCATACAACGGCTCTGCCGCACCGTGGGTGGCGCAGTTTGCGTTCGGTTTTTACAGCATTATGTTGACTTCCACGCTGATAGGCGTTATATTTACAGTATTGTTTAAACCGCGTTCATGGTGTGTATTCTGTCCTATGGGCACAATGACACAGCTTATTTGCAGAATAAGAGCGCCTAAAGGTGAAAAATAAATTTGTATATAAAGGAGATGGATAAGTTGGACCGCTATGAGTCGGCAAAATACACAGCTTCGCTTTTAAAGGCGATAGCAAACGAAAACAGGCTGCTTTTGCTGTGTTCGCTTATAGAATCTCCAAAAACCGCAACGGAGCTTGCAAAGGATGTCTTTAAAATATCTCAGCCCGCTGTATCTCAGCATTTGGCGGAGCTTAAATCAATGGGACTTATTACCTGTGAAAAAGACGGAAGATTTATGCGCTATACCCTTGCCGACGAAAGGCTTGTAAAGCTTTTTTCAGTGTTAAAAGAGCAGTTCTGCGAGGATTTGCCTTAATAAAAATAAAAACGATACAAAAGAAGCCTTTTGTATCGTTTTATTTTTTTTTTTTTTCGTCTTTATCTTTGTTTTTGTTTTCTGATTTTTTTAAATCAAGCAGTTTTAAAGCGGCACTTGACGCAGCTGAGGAGAGAGAAACAAGCTTTAAAAACAGCTGTGTGTCGTCATCAATATCTGATTTTGAGATTAAATCAAACAGCTCCTCGTCAGTCTTTGAGCGTATGTCGGAGAAATCTGAGTACATTTCGCGTACCTTTTGGCTGTTGTACTGCGAGTTCTCTGTAATTTCAGGGCACATCTCTTCAAAAAACGACTTAATATCAGGTATTGAGAGCGCTGATTTTAAATGATAAATCATAAGCATCATTAAAACATGCTCTTTTGAATATTTTTTTCCCTTGATAGGCTGTAAGAGCTTATCCTTGCTGTAATTGTTTATCATTGTCTTTGTCAGCAGCTTGTCGTCAGGGTTTCGGCGCTCGCCGCCAAGCTTATTTTCTATCAAGGTTATTATCTGATCCATGTATAATTCAAGCTCGGGCACATCGCCTTCGTCAATATTTGAGCTTAAAAACAAATCCCTGTAATTTTCATTCATAATTATCACCTGCATCAAAATGTTATGAGATTTCGGCAAATAAATTTTATTGAGTAATGTATTATCATTGTATCATAAAAAGGTAAATAACAAAAGCATGAGAGCGTGTAGAAAAAGAACAACTCTACGGAGAGTTTGTAGCTTTTGGGGTGGTTTGTGTGTATACTTGTTTTCGATGGTATTATAAATTTTATTTTTAAGAGGTGAAAAGATGGACAGTGTAAAGACAGGAAAGCTTATTTACAGATTAAGACACGAAAAAAATCTGACGCAGAAACAGCTTGCTGATATGCTCGGAATATCGGACAGAACGGTGTCAAAATGGGAGAGAGGTCTGGGTGCGCCCGACATATCGCTTTTAAATGAGCTGGCGAATTGTCTTAACATAAATACACAGAGCCTTTTAAACGGAGAATATGAAGTAAACGACGTATCGGAGGGAAATATGAGAAAGTCAAAATATTACGTGTGTCCAAACTGCAAAAATCTTGTTGTAAGTACAGGAGATGCTGAGATATACTGCTGCGGCAGAAAGCTTGAGGATAAAAAGGCTCAAAAAGCAGACAGCGAGCATGAGATAATTACCGAGGATATAGAGAACGAATTGTATTTGACAACAAAACACCCGATGACAAAGGAGCACTATATATTATTTGTCGCGTTTGTTTCAGCTGACAGGATGAATATAGTGAAGCTCTATCCAGAGTGGGATATGCAGGTAAGACTGCCGCGCAGAGGACACGGAATGCTTTTGTGGTACTGCACCGAGCACGGATTGTTTTATAAATATATATAAAAAATAACGGACAGTCTTTTTAGACTGTCCGTTATTTTTAGCTTATTCTAGAAAGAGAAAATCTCTTTATTTTTTCGCTTTGATGAAGAATGTCAGTGAGCTGACTTACATTCTGAGCGCCCTTTATGCGTATTATAAAGTGCACCTCCAAAAGCTTTTCATCGTTTGTCTTTGCCTTTATATCAAACAATTCAAAGTTATGTTCCTTTAAGGTCTTTTCAAGGTCCTCAAGACGTGCATCGGGAGATAAAACAGCATATACGCGCTCGCCGAAATACTCCTTTGTAAGCAGTATTTGCTTGTGCAGTAAAACCTGGCTTAAAAGAATTATAACAGTCGATGCAATTCCAAGAAAATACATTCCTGCGCCGAGTGCCATGCCTATGCCGACAGTTGCCCAAATACCTGCGGCGGTGGTTACACCTATAATCTCCTTTTTGCCGACAAGGATAAGTCCCGCGCCCAAAAATCCGACGCCGCTTACAACACTTGCGGCAACACGTGATGCGTCTACGGAAAGCCCGTCTATATTAAGTATATCCATAAAGCCGTATTTTGATATGACTACCATGAGAGCGCTTGCCAAAGCCACAAGCAGATGAGTTTTCATACCTGCGCTTTTAAGTCGGTTTTTTCTCTCTATTCCGATGACTGCGCCGCACGCTCCGGCTACAATTATACGCAGTAAGTGCTCAAGCTCAGGGAGAAGTCCCATGCTTAAAGCAGAAAAATATTCCAGCAAATATATCACCTTCAAAACTAATTTGTTATATTATATAAACCTGTTGCGTTCTTTAGAATATGTATATCCCACAGAGGACAGCTTTTTTAAAATGTTTTCCTTTTCAGTATCGGAAATATCCTCTTTTGAACACATCTCGTCAAAGCTTGTATAAAAATCTCTGAGCTTAGTGTTTACAACGCTCAGAAGAATTACAGGGTCATTCGGTAAATTCATATTAAACACACTCCTTTTTCTAAAATAATAAATCAAAATTAAAAAATCGACAACCCCCAAAGTTTTACCGTAAAAACAGAGTACAAATAAAAAGCCGGAGCTAAAGTTTTATCTTCAGCTCCGACAAACCGCAATATATTCGGTTTAATTTACTGCTCAAGCTTTGCTTTAACTACATAGTTGCCGCCGATAACATCGCCGAACAGATATTTTCCGGCTGCGTTTGTCTTTGTGACCGCTACGAGCTTTTCCTGAGTTATTTCTCCTGCTTTAATTATCTGGATAAAGACCGACAAAGCATCCTGCTACCGGCTGACCTGTTTTATTGCGGATAATTCCGCTGACAGTACCGCTGTAAGTTCTCGAATCAACCACCATTGACATGGATATATTGACGATAGAACCGTTTAATACAACAGCAGTCATAGCTGATGACGGCAGATAACCGTCGGCTGAGGAAATGAGTGTATAGGTGCCGTCGGCAATGTCGTAAAATACAAATTCACCGTCATCGGCTGTATAGGTGGAGGCAAGAGTATCGCCGGTTAAATTTTTAAGCGTTATTTTAGCACCGCCTAAAGGCATTGGAACGCCCTGCTGGTTGTTGACTGTAAGAGTACCTGCAATCGCGCCGAGAGATAATGTTGCATCAGCAATGCAGACTAAATCTGCCAGTATTGCCGTACCGCTTGTCAATGTTACGCCTGCGGCGTTGCTCAGACGGTAACCGTCTGCTACTGCGGCAACACTGTAAGTGCCGGATGGTATATCGTTGAGGGAATATGCACCGCTTGCATCGGTGAGTGTGTGCTTATACGGCATTCCCATGCTGTCAAAGAGTTTTACTGTTGCGTTCGGAATCGGAGCGGAGCCGTCGGTTACAGTACCGTATACGGTTGCCGATGTCGTGGGAGCGGGCGGAAGCTCAAGGTCAATGTTAGCTTCCTCAATTCCCTTAATATCAAAGTTCTGGCTATACTGCAAGCCGAGTAAGTCCTGTTTGATGTCTGCCATAGAAACCTACTGAAAGTCTGATTGGTTTTATGGGACGGTATAATTACGCCCATTACGCTAAAAGCATTAAAGGCGATATCTGTCCACTTTCCATATTATGCAGACGTTTAACGGAAGTTTCCTGTACAATGAATTATATTTTAGAGGAGAAATAAAAAGCAATACAGAGTCTGAAAGCGAAATGCTCCCAGACACTGTATGTGAAGATGGAGTAAAAAGATGCAGTTACATTTTTGCTGGTATACTTAAGAAAATCTACTCAATGATTAGCTTTTCAAAATTTTCACAAATCCATTTAGTCATCTTTTTATTCACTTGGAAGATGTTTTTGTATTTCTCTTGTTCAGAAAGCCAAGCACAACAAATTATTTGATTGGCTAAAACAACATATGGAATTGCTTTGGTTTCGTTAGAGCTGAGTTTTGCCACACTGTCGTAACCGTAAATGATATTTTTATAAATTTCAATCCATTGTGCAAGCTTTTCCTTATCATTTTCATTAAAGCTTTCGCTTAAAATTGCTGTTGCGGCATAGCAAGGGTCAAAAATTCGGATATTGCGCTCCGATAAATCAAAGTCGATAAAACCCCATGTCTTTTCTGCTGTAATAATATTACTCGGGTTAGGGTCGCGATGAATAATTTGTTTTGGAAGAGTGTCATATATTTCTCCGAAAAATTCAACGGCATCATTCCAAAAGCTTTCCGGGATATTGAGCATATCTTTTACTCTTGGCAAAGCCCAACTTTTGAGATCGTCATAAATATTTACATCATTGACCGCTGCGTCTACCTTTTCGAGAGCCAAGCTGAGCTGACCGATGATTTCACCAACAAATCTCGCGTTGCCTTTATAATCACCCTCATACATATTGACCGCTTTTATCGGTTCACCTTGCAGACGCTTGGTTAAAATAAAATATAACTGACCGTCTTGGATAATTTCTTCGCCGTTAGTAGTTTTAATAGGTGTTGAGGCACATACTCCCAATTTTTCGAGCGATTTTGAAATATTGATATAGTTTTTAAGCTTCCTAAATTAACAAAGGCTTTTATAACATAATTTTCTCCGACATAGAATGCGTGCTCATTTCTTTCTCCGCTGTCATAAAAAACATCCTTTATTGTCTCGTTTTCCAATTTCCAGTTTGTCAAAATACCACTTAATTTTTTATGTGTAATCATTATGTGTTTCTCCTGAAAAAGGTTAATTTTATATGGTTTGTTGAGTCTATAATTTTTAAGAAATTGCTTTGGAGAGTATCCAAATTCACGCTTAAATGCTTTATAAAAACCGGCATATGTGTCAAAACCGTAATCCAAAGCAGCGTCGATTATCTTACTTCCGCAACCAATTTCATATATAGCCTGTAGCAATTTTCTGCGTGTAATATACTGCATTATTGGCATGCCCAAAGCCATTTGAAAAAGTCGATAATAATGAAATACAGAAAAGTTCGCTTGTTCGGCAAGTTCTTGTGCTGAAATTTCAGATTTAAGATTTTTTTCTATATAATCAATACTGCTTTGTATAATATCAAGATTTCCCATTTCACTACTCCTTTCTCAAATATTTTTTGTAGCTACATGTATATAATAACAAAAAAGCAGGAATATACATTTCCTGCTTTGCTGTGTTTATATAGTTTTAGAATAAAAAAACACGGAGAATTTATCTCCGTGTTTTACTGGTTGGGGTGGAAGGATTCGAACCCTCGAGATGATGGAGTCAGAGTCCACTGCCTTACCGCTTGGCTACACCCCAGTATATATAGTTGTCATGGTCGGAGTGACAAGACTTGAACTTGCGGCCTCTTGACCCCCAGTCAAGCGCGCTACCAGCTGCGCCACACCCCGATTGCTTAACTATTATATCACGTCAAAAAAGGCGTGTCAATACTGTTTTTTTAATAAATTTAATTTTAAACGGGAAAAATATGTGTGAATTGAAAATGTGTATATTTATGTAATAAATAAATCAGATAAAAACAGAATAAATCAAAGCATAACAGAGAATAAATGAGAAAAACAGAGAAAAATGCAATAAATATAGAATTAACTTAAAAAAACAGCGTAAAACAGAGAAAAATATTGACTTTTGTATATTTTGATATATACTTGTATCGGTGTTTTTATAGTTTGCCGGTATTTATATTACTCAATATGCAGTATTTGACAAAATAATACACATATTCGGCAGACTTTTTTAATAAACGGTGCGAGGGGGATATTTTTGAAAAATATTATAAGCTTAAAAAATCTCGTAGTTGAGTATGACGGCGAAAGAGTGCTCAACGGAATTGATTTGGATATTAAGGATAAAGAATTTATTACATTTTTAGGCCCTTCCGGCTGCGGAAAAACAACTACTTTAAGAATAATCGGCGGATTTATTGAGCCTAAAGAGGGCGACATATATTTTGACGGCAAAAAGATAAACGGTATGCCGCCTTACAAGCGCCAGTTAAATACCGTGTTCCAGAGATATGCACTTTTTCCTCATCTGAACGTATTTGAAAATGTTGCGTTCGGACTGCGTATAAAGAAGACGAACGAAAAGGAAATACGTCAAAGAGTGCTCGATATGCTTGAGCTTGTAAACTTAAAGGGTTTTGAGAGCAGGAGGATAAACCAGCTTTCGGGAGGACAGCAGCAGCGTGTTGCCATTGCCAGAGCGCTTGTAAACGAGCCTAGAGTTCTTTTGCTGGACGAGCCTTTGGGAGCTTTGGACTTAAAGCTCAGAAAAGGAATGCAGACTGAGCTTAAAAAGATTCAGCAGCGTCTGGAAATTACGTTTATATATGTAACTCACGACCAGGA
>CALXEM010000016.1 GCA_944387335.1 uncultured Clostridia bacterium
AAAGACGTTCTCTCACTTGTTAAAGCTGAGAGCACAGATATAATTCGCAGCCTTGACAAACCTCTGTTCAATGAGCCAGGACTTAAAGTTCTCTACGGAAATCTCTCGCCTAACGGTGCTATTATCCGTCCAACAGGTGTTCCTGCTGAGATGAAGACATTCCGCGGCGTTGCAAAATGCTTTGACCATGAGATGGACTGCTTTGCAGCTATTCAGAAAGATGAGATAAAACCTGGTGATGTTCTCATCATCCGTTATGAGGGTTGTAAAGGTGCTCCTGGTATGAAAGAGCTTATGGTTACAACTGACGCACTCGTAGCTCACGGACTGCACAAGAGCGTAGGTCTTATCTCAGACGCACGTTTCTCCGGATTTAACCACGGAGCTATTGTAGGACACGTTACACCTGAGGCATACGACGGCGGACCGATTGCACTTGTTAAAGACGGTGATATAATCAGCGTTGATGTAAACAAGGGTACTATCAATATAGAGGTATCCGATGAGGAGCTCGCAGAGAGAAGAAAGAACTGGGTACGCCCGGAGCCAAAAGTTAAGAAAGGAATGCTTGCACTGTATGCTGCACTCTGCAAACCAGCAGACGAAGGCGGAGCAATGCAGAACTGGTAATTGCTATGGATTTCAAGATTAAAGTGGATCCCAATGATTTTGAGCAGCAGTTTACAGCTGTGGATTCACATACATTAGGACAATTTACACGTGTTGTTGTTTCCGGATTTCCTGAAATCAAGGGAAACACAATGATTGAAAAGAAAAAATTTCTTGAGGAAAACTGTCAGGATATACGCACAGCGCTCATGCACGAGCCTAGAGGCCATGCTGATATGTTCGGTTCCGTTTTGATGGAGCCTGTACATGAGGAAGCTGATTTGGGCGTTGTGTATATGGACACAGGAGAATTCCTTAACATGTGCGGACACGGAACAATGGGTACAGCTACTGTTGCTGTTGAGGCAGGTATTGTACCTATGCACGAGCCGTACACCGATGTAATTCTCGATGCTCCTGCCGGCATTATTGCCACAAGAGTAAAGGTTGAGAACCGCAAGGCTAAGGAAGTTACAATCACAAACGTACCTAGCTTTGTATACAAGGAAGGACTGCATCTGACAATAGACGGTCAGGACATAGTTGTTGACATCGTATTTGCAGGAAACTTCTTTGCTCTGGTAAATGCAGACCAGTTTGACTTTAAAATCGGTCAGCAAAACGTATCCAAATTCTCAGCTAAAGGTGTTAAGATACTCAATGCAATAAAGGAGCAGTTCCCTGTAAAACATCCGCTTTTGGATATTACTGTTGTAGACCACTGCGAGTTCTACACTCCTTGTCCGCATGAGGGCGCTGACATATGCAACACCGTTATCTTTGGAGCAGGTCAGTGCGACCGTTCTCCTTGCGGTACAGGAACAAGCAGTATGCTTGTTAAAATGCACCATGACGGCAAGCTTAAAGTAGGCGAGAGCATAGTTACAGAAAGCGTAATAGGCTCACACTTTACAGGAACAATCAAAGAGGAGACAACTGTCGGAGAATTTAAGGCAATAGTTCCTCAGATTACCGGAAGCGCTTACATTACAGGCGTCAGCACTTATCTCATCGATAAGGACGACCCGCTTAAAAAAGGTTTCCTGTTAGGATAAAGAGTTGTATTAAAAATAAGCCGGAGTATTCTTAAAAAGGAATATTCCGGCTTATTTTGCTTTATTATATTTTTGTATCTGACAATTTTTAAAATTTAGATTTTACTATTGATAAAACATTGAGATTATTGTATAATTAACAATGCTATGTTGTTATAAACATATGATGAATAATTGTGCAGCAGAAATTACAAATGCCATGATTTGTGTGTTCTGCCACACGGTTATGCGGGTCCTGTGCAACAGAACGCCATGAACCATGTCAGGCGGGGAACCGAGCAGCATTAAGTGGCTCTCTCTGTGTGCCGCAGTAAATCTGTGTAACCGTGTGGCAGAGCCTGCAAGTACGGCCTTTGTAATTTTTGTGTTTATTGGGAGATTTTTTAAAGGAGTGAGGTTAAAATGTATCAGGCGCTTTACAGAAAGTGGAGACCGAAAGTCTTTGATGACGTTGTAGGGCAGGAGCATATAACATCAACTTTAAAATCTCAAATAGAGACACATAAAACTGCTCATGCGTATTTGTTTACAGGTTCAAGGGGAACAGGTAAGACCACCTGTTCAAAGATACTCGCAAAGGCGGTAAACTGTCCTAACGTGCATGACGGAAATCCGTGCGGTGTGTGCGAGATATGTACAGGTGTTGACGACGGTACACTGCTCGATGTAGTTGAGATAGACGCTGCTAGTAACAACGGCGTCGACAACATACGTGAGCTGCGCGACGAGGCGAATTTTACCCCTGCCGTTGCAAAAAAACGTGTGTACATCATAGACGAGGCGCACATGCTCAGTACAGGCGCATTCAATGCCCTTTTGAAGATAATGGAGGAGCCGCCAGAGCACGTACTGTTTATACTTGCGACAACAGAGGTGCATAAAGTACCTGCTACGGTGGTTTCGCGCTGTCAGAGATTTGACTTTAAACGAATAGATACCGCCGCAATCGCAAAGCGCATAAAATATGTGTCCGAAATGGAGAAAATATCTATCACGGACGATGCCGCAGACGCGATAGCTGTTTTATCCGACGGTGGAATGAGAGATGCGCTCTCGCTTCTCGATATGTGCTCGGCTTATTCCGAAGTTATAGATGAAAGCACTGTTACACAGTGTGCAGGTATAGTAGGCCGTGAATATTTATTTGAAATTGCAAACGCAGTTTTAAATGAGGATCATGCAAAGGTTTTGGAGACAGTCAATGTGCTGTATCAGAAATCCATAAGTGTGGAAAAGCTGTGTGACAACTTAATTTCACATTTCAGAGGACTTATGATAGCAAAGACTGTGGATGATATATCTCAGTTTGTAGCTTGTCTGCCGGAAGAAGTGGAAAAAATAAAACAGCAGGCTCAGAGTACATCTCTTTCAAGAATAATGTATATACTCGAGTGCCTTCAGGAAACCTCAATTAAGCTTTCTAAATCCTCCGCCCAGCGAATAGATTTGGAAATGTGTCTTTTCAAGATGTGCTCGCTTAAATCGAGTACAAGCGTTCAGGCACTTACAGCGAGAATAGAGGCTTTGGAAGATAAGTTAAAGCTTATCCAGAGCGGGGCAGTTCCTGTAAATACTAAAAATGATGTTCAACCGTCTGATAACACTCAACAGCACGTTGAAAGCAATGTTGGAAATTCTCCTCAAATTCACGAAAACGATATGTTTTTGACTGATGAGGACGCCGCAGCACAGATACATTTAGATAAGGCAAAATCAGACAATAAACCGTCTGAAGAAAAACTTGTTAAATTTAAGCCTTGGAGTAATGTTGTTGCAAGGCTCAAAGGGGTAAATCCGGCGCTTGCAGGAGCATTAAAAGATTCAAAGGCCTATGAAAGCGGAGATTTATTGCTTATAGAAACGGACAATATGCTGTTTTTACAGCTCATGCGCCAGAATGACTATGCAAGAAAGAGCATACGTGAGGCCC
>CALXEM010000017.1 GCA_944387335.1 uncultured Clostridia bacterium
TAATATTGCGCCGGGCATAAACAGAAGATTTGCCGCAGAAAAATGGGCTGTTATAGACCCGCAGATATGGAAGGACGAGCGTCAGAACGCACTGGGCGCCGTCAAGAAAACAGCGCAGTTTAGAGCATACGGCAGCGACATAGACGAGGAGAGCGTAAGGCTTACTCTAGAAAACGCCAAAAAGGCAGGCGTTGCTTCAAGAATACGCGTGAGCAAAGCTGATGTACGTAATTTTATGGCAGATGAGCCGGGAATAGTATTCTCCAATCCGCCCTACGGTGAGAGAATGCTCGAAGTGCGCGAGGCAGAAAAGCTGTACACCGTTATGGGTGAGGTTTACAGAAGCCAGCCTGAAAACAAATATTATATAATCAGTCCGCATGAAGAGTTTGAGCATTTTTACGGCAAAAAGGCGGACAAGCGCAGAAAGCTCTACAACGGCATGATGAAATGTCAGCTGTTTATGTATTTTAAATAAGCTAAAATCAGTTGACAATACCGAAAAATCCTTTATGATTAAATACAAGGGGAGACGTTATAATGAATATTTGGCATGATATAGATTCATCTAGAATATCCGCCGATGACTTTATGGTGGTTATTGAAATTCCTAAAGGGAGTAAAGCTAAATACGAACTGGATAAACAGACAGGTCTTTTGGAGCTTGACAGAATACTCTATACATCTACGCACTATCCTGCAAACTACGGCTTTATACCGAGAACCTTTGCGGACGACTATGACCCGTTGGACGTGCTTGTGCTCTGCTCTGAGACAATTTATCCTATGACGCTTATACGCTGTTATCCGATAGGCGTTATAACAATGCTTGACAACGGCAGAAACGATGAGAAAATCATCGCTATTCCGTTTAATGACCCGACATATAATTCATACAAGGATATAAGTCAGCTTCCTGCACATATTTTTGATGAAATGACACACTTTTTCTCAGTCTACAAAGCACTTGAGAATAAAGAGACTGCCGTTGACGAGATAAACGGCGTTGAGACGGCAAAGGTTATCATACAAAACGCGATTGACAGTTATAAAGACAGATTCGGCAAAAAATAATATTGCCTAAAAGGGCGTTTGTGAAAGCAGACGCCTTTTTCTTGTATAGCACAGGTAAATAAGTGGGTGAATGTAATGCCGATAATTGTATCGGATATAAAGATAGATATAAATAAAGATGAAAAGTACGCATTTGAGTCGGCTTTAAAAAAGCTTCGTTTAAAGCAGTCCCAAATTGATGACATATATACGGTAAAGGTGTCGATAGACGCAAGACATAAAAATAAAATACAGCTTGTCTATTCTGTTGAAATAAAGCTTAGCACTCCCGAAAAGGAGAGGCAAACAGCCGAAAGACTTAAAAACTCAAATGTGCGCCTGCAAAAGAACACAGAGCTTGATTTGACAAAGGGTTCAAAGAAGCTTGACTTGCGCCCTGTTGTAATAGGTTTCGGACCTGCCGGTATGTTCAGCGCGCTACTGTTGGCTCAAAACGGATATGCTCCGATAGTCTTTGAGCGCGGTGATGACATGGACGGCAGAGTAAATGCCGTTGAGCGTTTCTGGAAAGAAGGCGTGCTCGATGAAAGAACAAACGTACAGTTCGGCGAAGGAGGAGCGGGTACTTTTTCGGACGGAAAACTCACAACAAGGATAAACGACGACAGATGCGACTTTGTTATGAAAGAGCTTGTCAAATTCGGCGCTCCAGCTGAGATATTAAAAAAGGCAAAGCCGCATATAGGCACTGATAAATTAAGAGACGTAGTAAAAAACATAAGAAAAGAGATAATCGCTCTCGGCGGTGAGGTTCACTTTAACAGGAAGTTTAATGATATTCTATTCAGTGACGGCAAAGTCAGCGCAGTTAAAGTGGACGATGAGATTATAGAAACTCAGACAGTTATTCTTGCGATAGGACACAGCGCAAGGGATACTTTTGAGATGTTGTTGAATAAACAGCTTTTAATACAGACAAAGCCTTTTTCTGTCGGTGTAAGAATAGAGCATTTGCAGTCTGATTTGGATAAAAGACTTTTCGGAGAATATGCTGGACACCCCGCTTTGGGAAAGGGTGAGTATCAGCTGTCGCTCAGAAAAGGTGAGGACGCCGTATATACGTTTTGTATGTGCCCGGGCGGATTTGTTGTACCGAGCTCGTCTGAGAGCGGTATGGTTGTCACAAACGGTATGAGTGAGTTTGCAAGAGACCAGAAAAACGCAAACTCTGCGCTTGTTGTATCAGTGGATAATAAGGACTACGGAAATACGCCCATGGAGGCAATCAATTTCCAAAGAGAGCTCGAAAAACGCGCGTTTTTACACGGCGGAGAAAATTACAGCGCGCCTGTGCAGACAGTGGGCAGATTTTTGGAATCCAAAGGCGGAGCGGACTTTAAAAATGTGACGCCAAGCTATAAAATAGGTGTAACGCCGTCCGATTTCAGAAAAATTCTTCCCGACAAGGTGTGCTCAATGATGTGTGACGGACTCAACCGATTTGCCGGAAAGATAAGCTGTTTTTCGGATAAATACGCCGTTATGACAGGCGTTGAGACAAGGACATCGTCACCTATAAGAATACTGCGTTCGGAAAATGGTCAGGCAATAGGAATAGACGGTCTTTACCCGACAGGTGAGGGCGCAGGATATGCAGGAGGAATTGTAAGCGCCGCAGTTGATGGCATACGCGCCGCTCAGGCTGTAATTTCGGAATATTCTCCGAAGTAGAAAACAAAAATGCGGATAAAATATAATTTTAAGGGAAATTTATTATGGAATATCAAAAGATAAATTCATCCGTTATAGATAAATGGTGTGAGGACGGCTGGGAATGGGGACGTCCGATTACACATGAGATATACGAAAAGGCACTAAACGGCGAATGGGGAGTATATCTGACAGCTACAAAAACAGTGCCGCATGAATGGTTTGGCTCCTTAAAG
>CALXEM010000018.1 GCA_944387335.1 uncultured Clostridia bacterium
GTAATGCGCAAAACGTCTTAAAGAGGCTTCCAGTCCGCCTATTACTATCGGAATATCGGGATATGCCTCCCTTATCTTATTGCAGTAAACTGTAAGTGCCCTGTCAGGACGTCTGCCGGCAACAGCACCGGGAGAATATGCGTCCTTTGAGCGTTTTTTCTTTGCAACGGAGTAGTTTGACACCATTGAGTCAACATTTCCTCCGGTTACCATAAAGCCGTAATTAGGTCTTCCGAACTTTGTAAAGTCAGCTGTATTCTTTACATTCGGCTGTGCAAGTATTGCTACACGGTAACCCTCTCGCTCCAATATACGCGATATTATAGCTATACCGAAACTCGGGTGGTCAACATATGCGTCACCTGTTACACATACAAAATCAACACTGTCCCAGCCCAAATCCTTTATCTCAGCCTTTGTCATCGGCAAAAAGCCTGACATTCGCCTCACCTTCACTTTCACTTTGTCTTTTTATTTCTATTCCTCGTTGTTTAACTTCATCTCTATCCACTGCTGTTTTGTTATCAGCACGTTTCTCGGCTTACTTCCCTCATAAGGACCGACTATACCTCGCGCCTCCATCTCGTCGACCAGCCTTGCAGCCCTTGCATAGCCGAGCTTTAACCTTCTCTGAAGCATTGATGTGGACGCTTGTCCCATCTCAACAACACATTCTATTGCAGCTGGCAGCATTGTGTCCTCGCTCTCAAAGCCTCCGCCATCAGATGCAGCAGCGCCCTTTTCCTTGGCGGCACGTTTTTCAATCTCGCCGATTATGTCCTCATCGTACTGTGCCTGTTCCTGAGCGGAATTCTTTATGTGTTCTACAACGCTTTCAACTTCTTTATCGCTTACAAAACAGCCCTGTATACGCATAGGCTTAGGAGCGCCGACAGGCATATAGAGCATGTCTCCTCTTCCCAAAAGCTTGTCCGCACCGGCTGAATCGAGAATTGTACGCGAGTCTACTTGTGAGGAAACAGTAAACGCTATTCTTGACGGAATATTTGCCTTGATAACACCTGTGATTACGTCAACAGACGGTCTCTGCGTAGCTATTACAAGGTGCATTCCCGCCGCACGCGCCATCTGAGCAAGACGGCATATAGAGTCCTCAACCTCGTCGGGCGCCGCCATCATAAGGTCGGCAAGCTCGTCTATGATTATGACTATCTGCGGCATTGGCTCTAAATTTTCGCTTTCCCTTGCAAGCTCATTGTAGCCCTTTATGTCCCTGACAGAATTGTCCGCAAACAGCTTATATCTCTTTAACATCTCATTTACAGCCCAGTTAAGAGCACCTGATGCCTTTCTCGGATCTGTTACAACAGGTACGAGCAGATGAGGTATTCCGTTGTAAACTCCGAGCTCTACCACCTTAGGGTCAACCATCAAAAGCCTTACCTCGTCAGGAGTTGACTTGTAGAGAATACTTATGATTATAGAGTTTATGCACACCGATTTACCTGAACCTGTTGCACCGGCTATAAGCACATGCGGCATCTTAGCAATATCCATAACCGCAACTTTACCGGATATATCTCGTCCCAAGCTTACGGTAAGCTTGCTCTTTGCGTTTCTGAACTCGTCTGAGTCAATAATCTCTCTGATAGATACGGTACCGACCACCTTATTCGGCACCTCTATTCCGACAGCCGCCTTATTCGGTATAGGAGCCTCTATTCTGACACCCGCCGACGCAAGATTAAGAGCAATATCGTCAGCTAAGCTTGTTATCTTGCTTATTTTAACTCCCGCAGACGGTTGGAGCTCGTATCTTGTTACCGTAGGACCTCTTGTAATGTCGATAATTTTAGTCTGAACACCAAAGCTTTTCAGTGTAGATACAAGACATTCCGCATTTGCCGAAAGCTCTGCTCCGACATCCTTTTCCTCTACTGATTTGGCAGGTTTTAAAAGTTCTACTGACGGGAAACGGTACTCGTTTACTCTCTGAGCAATAAACTCGTCAGGTGTATTTTCTGCCGCCTCCTGTACAGCACTCTCAAGCGCTTCGTCAAGCTTTTCGGGTTCAGCGGGTTTATCCTGTGCGTTTTCATCTATGTAAAGCTTATCGAGCTCGTCCTGTATCTGACTGTCTGTAAGGTGCTCGCTCTCCTGACTGCTCTGTTCTTTTTCCTGCTGAATTTTATTTATAAGCTCGCTTATAGAGTTATCATCCGCCATCACGTTTTCAAGTTCGACATTATCAGCTTCCGGCTCGGCTTTAGGCTCCTCCGGTTTATTTTCCTGCTGTTTTGGTTTTTCCTCAGGCTCTTCCTCACGCCATGCCGACGGAGATTTGAAAAGCGGCTGTCTTATCTTTACATTTCCCGCCCCGCTTGCCTCCAAAAGCTTTTTCTGTGACTGTCGTATGTCGTCTATATCAAGTTCAAGCTTTTTCGGTGAGTGTACAGGGTGCTCAGGCATACCCTCCTCGTCTGGATTGAGCGGTACAAACCTTGCCTTTGCCTCCTCCTGCTGTTCAGCCATTTCCTGACGCTTTTGGTTGTATGCCTCCTCAACAGACTTTACAGACTTATATGACAACTTGCCCAAATGTGCCAAGGTAGCACCTGTCATAAGCATGACAAGTACAAAAATGAGCACAATTACAGTTATAGCTGCAGGGATTTTTCCCAAAAGAGAAAACATAGGCACACCGAGTATAATTGCGGCAAGTCCTCCGCCTATAAGGTCTTTTCCGTTGTCGTAAAGCAAAAGGCAGGTCTGAAATGTTCCCATCTCAGGGTCTGCTGTAAATATATGTGTTAAAGCGCACAGCAGAAGAATTAGGATAACTGCCTGCAAAAGCTTGTTCTTTAGCTTTTTAACGGGGTTATCCAGCGATGCGAGTACAGCTATGTATATCATTATCGGCGCTATTAAAAAGGCGCACCAGCCGAATATGCCAAACATCATACCGTGAAGAAAATTCCATAAATTTTCTCCCCTTATAACGGTGAGAAAGAAAAACAGAATACCCCCCGCAAACAACAGCACCGCCATAAGCTGACGTTTCGACTGTTCTTCCTGTTCTATTTGAGCCGCAGTCTTACGGTTATTTGATGACGATGACGTTTTTTTAGAAGAATTTGTTTTCTTTTTCCTTGTCTGTGCCGCCATTGATGTGTTATCATTCCTTTCATTTTTAACACGGGACAGTTTTTCACCGCCCCGTGTCTTAACTTTTACTCGAATATATTAAAACTTAAGTTGTCCGTTTTTCTTTTTGTCGCTTACTTTGCCCCATATGCTGTTCGGCGCAAATGCGGGATTTATATAGTCATTCGGATTTGTGCTTAAAAGGCGCTTTACAGTGTATTTTCCACCGTTTACCGAACATATTGCAGTACATTTGCCGTTTGATACCACGCAGTCACTGTCATATTCAAATTCAGCGGCAATGCCGTCCGGCATTAAAAAGTACATCATTTTTTATCACTCTCTTTTTCTTTTACACCATCTTTGTTTTGCTCTATCATTTCATACAAGCTTTCCAAAGCGTCTGAGAGTGAGCCGAGTGAATCGATAAGTCCCTCTTTTACTGCGTCCTCGCCGTCGAGCACTGTTCCGACATCGGTTATAAGCTCTCCTGTTGTCATCATAAGCTCTTTAAAGCGCTCGGCCGATATATGCGAATTGCTTGTTACAAAATTTACTATTCTCTCCTGCATACGGTCAAAATACGAAAGCGTCTGCGGAACTCCCAAAACAAGTCCGCTCATTCTTACAGGGTGTATAGTCATTGTTGCTGACGGCGCTATAAACGACTTTTTAGCACTGCACGCAAGCGGCACGCCTATGGAATGTCCGCCGCCCAAAACAAGCGATACGGTAGGCTTTTTCATTCCCGCAACAAGCTCGGCTATCGCCAGTCCCGCCTCAACATCGCCGCCGACTGTGTTGAGCATTATGAGAAGTCCGTCTATATCCGGGTTTTCCTCTATCGCAACAAGCGACGGTAAAACGTGCTCGTATTTAGTGGATTTATTCTGAGCGGGCAGAATATAATGCCCCTCAATCTGTCCTATTATTGTAAGGCAGTGTACAGTATATTTTCCCTTTGCCGTAACAGAGCCAGTGTTCACAATTTCAGCGGTGTCCGAGCTTTCGTTTTCCTCGTCCTGCTCCTCATCCTCCGAACTATCGGATGAAGCACAGTTTTTTATATCACCGTCATATTCACTGTAAAAATTTTTGTATTTATTGTTCTCGTTATCATCTGCGCTCATTTTTCTGTACATGGAGATTTCTGTTCCTTTCATATGTTTTTAAAACAAGTTTCTCCTAAAACGGCGCGATTATGTATATATCTGTATCAATATCCCATTATTTCATCAAGGGATTCATCGTTGTCGATAAACTCTTTCTGTACGTCAATCGTTCTGTAATTATCCTTGTCGTCACGCACGATAACTGTGGTTATTCCCGCGTTTATTATAAGGCGTTTGCACATAGCGCACGGATTTGCACCTTTTACATACTCGCCTGTTGAATACTCGCGTCCTACAAGGTACAGCTGTGCGCCTATCATATCTGTACGCTCTGCCGCAACTATGGCGTTCATCTCAGCGTGTACGGAACGGCACATCTCATATCTCTGTCCTCTCGGAATTTTCAGTTTTTCCCTTGTGCAGTAGCCCAAGTCAGAGCAGTTTTTTCTGCCTCTCGGAGCACCCACATATCCCGTTGAAATTATCTGGTCATTTTTGACGATTATAGCGCCGAAATTTCTGCGTATGCATGTACCTCTCTCCAAAACTGTTTCGGCAATATCGAGGTAGTAGTTTATTTTATCTCTTCTTTCCATATCTTAAGCCCTCTCTATATAATAATGAATAAAAAACGTTTTTAACTTTATTTGAGCGTGTCTATAAATTGACACGCTCTTGAGGGACAAACGGAATCACTTCGGACAAGCCTCGTTCTCCGATTTTTCCCCAATACCCTCTTTTCATCAAAAAACGGCTCCGCTAATCGGCATAGCCGATAGCTGACCGCCGTTTTTCTCTATAGGAGTCACTGCGGCGGCACATGTCCGCCTTCGTGACCATATTTGAAAAATTATATTTTCAATGATCTGATTATTATTTTACCCTATTTTTTTTTATCTTGCAATGTTATAATAACTAGCAGAAGCTAGTTAACGGAGATTTTGTTCGCTGTTCAAAAAACGAACAGCGTTTGGCTAAAAGCCAAACCACAAAACTCCTGCTTTTCTTCTAAATTTACTCACTGCTCGCAGAGCAGTGTTTGCTTAAAAAGCAAACCGTAAAACTTTTTATTCGGTACTTTTAGCTCTGCAAAAAACGAACAGCGTTTGGCTGAAAGCCAAATCACAAAACTCCTGTCTTTCTTCTAAATTTACTCACTGCTCACAGAGCAGTGTTTGCTTAAAAGGCAAACCGTAAAACTTTTTATTCGGTGCTTTTAGCTCTACAAAAAACGAACAGCGTTTGGCTAAAAGCCAAACCACAAAACTCCTGCTTTTCTTCTAAATTTACTCACTGCTCGCAGAGCAGTGTTTGCTTAAAAGACAAACCGTAAAACTTTTTCTTCGGTGTTTTCGGTTTTGTAAAAACAAACAGTGTTTGGCTGAAAGCCAAACCACAAAACTCCTGTCTTTCTTTTGATTTTACCCTTTTCTAAAAGAGCGAGGGCTAATTTTAAATAAAGCAAAAACTATTTTTATTATAATAATTTTTTATAAAAAGGCGGTCGATTTAACTGGAACTGACAAATATAGGCGTAATTAAAGACGTGATGTCACGTCACGGATTTACATTTTCAAAAGCTCTAGGACAAAACTTTATAGTAAACCCGGGCATTTGCCCTAAAATAGCCGAAATGGGCGGAGCAAACGAAAACACAGGCGCAATAGAGATTGGAACAGGTGTCGGCGTGCTGACAGCCGAGCTCGCAAAACGCGCCAAAAAAGTGGTTGCAATAGAGCTCGACTCAAGGCTTATTCCTGTTTTAGAAGAAACTCTCAGCGAGTTTTCCAACATTACAATTATAAATCAGGACGTTTTAAAAACAGACCTGCACGCAGTTATAGCCGAGTACTTTGCCGGAATGGACGTGGTTGTATGTGCAAATCTGCCGTATTACATAACCTCCCCTATTCTGATGAATTTGCTCGAGTCCCGTCTTCCTGTAAAATCTATAACAGTAATGGTGCAGAAAGAAGCCGCCGCGCGCATATGCGCAATGCCTGCAACAAGAGAGGTCGGCGCTGTGAGCATAGCTGTAAGATATTACAGCGAGCCGAAAATTCTCTTTCCGGTATCAAGAGGAAGCTTTATGCCCGCTCCTGATGTCGACTCATGCGTTATAAAGCTCGATGTGCTCGACACTCCTGCGGTAAATCCGATTGATGAAAAGTTTTTCTTTAAAGTTGTAAGGGGCGCTTTTTCGCAGAGGAGAAAAAACATTTTAAACTGCCTGTCCTCCTCACTCTCGCTCTCAAAACAGCAGATACAGTCAGCCTGTGAAAACTGCGGCATACCGTCAAACGCAAGAGCTGAACAGCTTACCATGGAGCAGTTTAAATCACTGTCAGATGAAATATTTAAGTCTATAAATTAAAGTAAACCGCCGATGAGCATTTATAGAGCTCATCGGCGGTTTTTTAAATCAATTTATTCCTGTGGCATTTCCCTTATCGGGCAGTCTTCACAAATGCAGTCGGAGAAGAGTTCAACTTTATTCTGCAAAATCATTTCAAGTTTTGCAATGCTGTTTACCATTTTGTTTACAGATTTGTTTACTGCAAGCATTTCATCCGCATTTTCAGCCATTGCTATAACTTTCTGGAGTTTTTCGCCCTCAGCATTCAAAATGTGTGAAAGTGCAGTCTGCTCAAGTGCTACTGATGAAATAATATCTGTAACCGCCTGACATCTTGTGCTTTTGCCCGGCGTGATAATAGGCATACCCATAAATAAAATCCTCCAAATAATAAGTTTTATTGTTTTAAACAACAATATATATTATTCAAAAGCATAAAACAGCATTCATAAAATAATAATTATTTACGCAAAAAAGAACGGGTAAATACCCGTTCCTTTTTTTAAGTTATAAAAATCAGTCATCGTCTGAGCAGCCGCATGACGGGGAGTCAGAACAGTTTATGTCGTCAACTCTTGGAGGGAAAAATTCGTTTGTAGGGAACTTTATGCGTTTAAATAATTCACATGGGTCATCTGTCGCTGTATTACACTCCTTGTCAGGAATACAATAGTCGTACGCTGGTATCATCATCTGAACGCTTCTCTCCATCTGCACTATTGTGAAGAGTCCCAATGTAACATATACGCTTTTATTCGGGTGCTTAGTGCCGAATTCGCCGTCATAGTGGCAGGATACTGCCGGCGGAACATTCACACAGCAGTGATGATAGTGCTCAGGACATTCTGTGAGTCTGCATGCAAGGCACATTGGTTCAACTACCTGAACGCTTGCTTTAGGAAGATTGTTGTTTACCGTAGTTGTGTTTCCGAATGATGTATCACTGCTGAATACTCTTACATTGCCTTCGCTTCCGTACAGTATTACCTTTTTGGAAAATGTTGCAAGACCTTTTACAGGTGTTGGCACAGATACGGGAGATGAGTAGGCGTTCAAATGTACCGTAAAGAAAAATGTTATGTCAACAGAATAAAAACCACGGTTAAATGCAACAGGCTCTACCTCAAGAAATACGTTTAATATCTCTACCTTTTTGCATTTTACATTTACGCTTGAGTCGATTATAGGCTGAGCTACATCTGTAAAATAAACCTGTAAATCCTCAAGGCAATCCTTGTCGCAGCATGAATCATAGATCCTTCCGGCATCTATACATACAGCTTCTTTAAAACAGTTTGCATTCTGATTGATATTTTCTGCCATAAAAAAACCACCGTTCCTTTTTAAAAATTGTTAATGAATAAGCTTTTGCCTTTTGCTTTGCTTTGCATACTCACTATCAGTTTATGAGGCAATCGGATTTTGGTGCACAATTTTCTTTTATTTTTTTATGTACAAAATCGGTATAATAGTGTATAATAAATCAAGTTGAAATAACATCATAATTTTTTACATAAAATAAAAATAAATTACTATACTTTTGCTCAAAAGTGTAAAAGGAGATTTGACGTGGACTTAAACGGCATAAAATTTTTTGACGGTGCATTCGGAACATACTATTACAGCAAAACCTCAAACACAGCCGAATGTGAGCTTGCAAACATAAACGACGCTCAAACGGTCTTAAAAATTCACAACGAATACATAGACGCAGGCGCCCAAGCGATAAAAACGAATACATACGGTGCAAACACCTTAACATTTAAAGATAATTTAAAGGAAATAATATCCTCGGCGTGGGACATTGCACAAAAAGCCTCCGAGCGCAAAAACACGCTTGTATTTGCAGATATAGGCTATATTCCGACAGACAGCCAGACAGCTGTACAGATGTATATAGAAAATGCCGAAATATTTTTATCCCTCGGCGCTAAATACTTTCTGTTTGAAACTCTGTCGGAATTTGAGGTAATTGAACCTGCCCTTGACTACATAAAAAACAGACGTCCTGACAGCGTAATAGTCGTATCCTTTGCGGTATCGCAGGACGGCTACACCAAAAAGGGACACTACTACCGCACTCTTTTGCAGAGCGCCGACAGCAATAAAAACACGGATATAGTCGGTCTTAACTGTCTTTGCGGACCGAGCCATATGCTCAGCCTTATAAAAAATCTGCCGCCGCTTACAAAAAGATTTTTGGCAATGCCGAACTCAGGCTATCCGTCAACAGTCAACGGCAGAACCTTTTTTCAGGATAACGCGGAATATTTTTCGGACAAGCTCAGTGAAATATATATGCAGGGTGTAGATTTTGTCGGTGGCTGCTGCGGCTCTACTCCAAAGCACATTGAACTTGCAGTCAAAAAGATAAAAGCGCTGCCTGCACCTCAAAAATGTGAAAATATACCGTCTGAGTCAGCTGTACCTGTAAAAAAGACGATATATGATATTATAGCGTCGGGCGAAAAGATTATAGCCGCTGAATTAGATCCTCCCGCCGACTGCGACTGCTCGTTTATAATAGACGCCGCCGCTCAGTTTAAAAGAGCGGGATGTCAGATAATAACCGTTGCAGACTCCCCTCTCTCCCGAACAAGAGCCGATTCTATAATGACAGCGGCTAAAATAAAGCGTGAAGTGTCAATCGACGTTTTGCCGCACATCTCATGCAGGGATAAAAACATAATCGCATTAAAGGGCGGACTTTTAGCCGCTTCTTTTGAGAACATAAACAGAGTGCTTGTAATAACGGGTGATCCTGTCAGCAAGACAGAGCACATAAACGCGGACGCCGTATTTAACTTTAACTCATTTGAGCTGATAAACTATATATCATCACTCAATGAGGACGTGTTCTCTCATTCACCGTTTATAATCGGAGGGGCGCTCAATGTAAACGCAAACAACTTTGACAACGAGTTAAAGCGTGCTCAGAAAAAAATTGCAAACGGCGCTTCATTTTTAATGACACAGCCGATATTCTCCAATGCCGCGATAGAAAACTTCTTAAGGGCAAAACGAGAACTCCCTTGCAGGATTTTGGCTGGCATAATGCCTGTTGCAGGCTATAAAAACGCCGTATTTTTAGTAAACGAGGTATCGGGTATAGAAATTCCTCAGAGTGTCATCGACTCACTTAAAGACAAAACCCCCGGTGAAGCCGCAAAAATTTCGTGCGACTATTCAATGACTATCATTGATAAAGTCTACGACGCGGCGGACGGATTTTACCTGATGACACCTCTAAAAAAGACAAACATCACCCTCAATCTCATAAAGAGAATAGAAAACTTAAAGACAAACGAAAGAAAGGATTGATTTTAACAATGATACTTATCGGTGAGAAATTAAACAGCTCTATCCCATCAACACTCGAAGCTATGCAATCCTCGGACACAGAAAAAATAATAGCTTTAATTAAAAAGCAGGCAGAGGCTGAAGCGGATTATCTCGACA
>CALXEM010000019.1 GCA_944387335.1 uncultured Clostridia bacterium
GTTGACCAAATCATAAAGTTTTGGGCTGTCGAAATTCCGCGAGGTACACATTTCATAACAGGACTTTTTGATTTGACATATGTAAAAAACTACGGAGCTGCATACAGTCTTTTTCAAAATAAACAGATTTTCTTAATTACCGTTACATCGATAGCTTTGATTGTGCTGATAACATATATGTTTGTAAAACGTGTTTCAGATAAACTTTTGCTTTCGGCAATCACGTTGATTGTTGCAGGCGGTATCGGAAATCTTATAGACCGCATAAGACTTGGATATGTAATAGACTATATGGAGTTTTTGCCGTTTGATTTTCCGATATTCAATTTTGCCGACTGCTGCATAGTTATAGGCACGGGATTGTTTATACTCTATCTGATTTTAACAGAGATTAAGGAGCATAAGGCTGCAAAAGGGGTTTCCGATTGATGGAAAATTATAATTTTATCATAGATGCCTCATCAGCAGGTGTCAGGATAGATAAATGGATTACTGACAATGTGGACTCCCTGACAAGAAACGCTGTCCAGCGCCTTTTGGAGGAAAAAGCAGTAACAGTAAACGGCAAAGCGGTGTCAAAAAACTATAAACTAAGGGAAAACGACAGCCTTTCAATAGATATACCTGCACCCAAAGAGCTTGTCATAGAGGCGCAGAATATACCTATTGAAATTGTCTACGAGGACAACGACCTTTTAGTTGTAAATAAGCCTAAGGGAATGGTTGTACATCCCGCTCCGGGTAATGAGGATCAAACGCTTGTAAATGCGCTGATGTATCACTGCAAGGACTCGCTGTCCGGGATAAACGGTGTAATACGTCCCGGAATAGTACACCGGATAGACAAGGACACAAGCGGCCTTTTAATGGTGGCAAAAAACGATACGGCACATCTTCATTTAGCCGAGCAGATAAAGGAGCATTCCTTTAAGCGTATATATGAAGCCGTGGTTTACGGAAACGTAAAAAAAGATGAACAGATTATAGATTTGCCGATAGGCAGACATCCTGTTGACAGAAAAAAGATGGCTGTTACAGCGAAAAATTCCAGAAATGCTCTGACCATTGCAAAGGTACTGCAAAGATATGACGGATTTACGCATATGCAGTTTGAGCTTAAAACGGGGCGCACACACCAGATACGAGTTCATATGTCGTATTTGGGGCATCCCATTGCAGGAGACGCAGTTTACGGACCTAAAAAGGTGATAACATCTTTAAACGGTCAGTGCCTGCACGCAAGAACTCTGGGCTTTGTGCATCCGTCAACGGGTGAATATATGGAATTTACAAGCGATTTGCCGCAGTATTTTACTAAGTTTTTATCTTCACTGAGGAGTATATAATATTATGAACGATTTTTCGGAATATCTGCTTGTATCAGATGTTGACGGTACTCTTTTAAGGGCAAAAAACGGACTTTCAAAGGAAAATAAAGAGGCAATACGTTATTTCGTCGAAAACGGCGGCAAATTTACTATTGCAACGGGACGTTCTGTTGAGTCCGCTTATAAATATGCCAAAGAGCTTGACCTTTCATTGCCGTCAATACATATAAACGGCGGCTGTATATATAACTATAAAACGGGCGAATATCTGTATGAGACTTGCCTGCCGGATATATATTATGATATAACAAAAGAGGTTATAGAAAAATTCCATGATGTAGGTATAGTTGCTTGGGTAAAGGGCGGAGCTTATCTCTTTGACCACAACGAGACCACAAAGGTACTCAGCAAAGAGGAAAATATGGAATACACCCGCTGTAAAATAGACGATATACCGTTTAATCCATTTAAAATGCTGTTTATAAGCGAAAACGGTGAAAAACCTCAGCTTGAGGCATTTTTGCGTGAGAATTTTTCCGACGGTGTCGACTATGTATCGACAAGCGATACTTATTTTGAGATGATACCGAAAGGCATATCAAAGGGTAAGGCGCTTAAAGAATTGGCAAGTATACTAGGCGTTGACAGAAAAAATATAATTGCCGCCGGCGACTATGAAAATGATATAGAAATGATACAGTATGCAGGGCTTGGCGCTGCTGTAGGCAACGCAATGGACAAGCTGAAAGAAGCGGCGGATGTTATATTGCCTGATTGTGAGAAAAATGCAATAGCCTTTTTAATAGAAAAACTAAAACAGAAATCTCTTCAAAACTTTTCAATATGTGGGAGGTAAACTTATGAACGAACAGTTGGAACTCAAACTGAAAAAAACTGCCTGTAAGGTGCGAATGGGAGTTATTGAGGGTGTATACAATGCTAAATCAGGACACCCGGGTGGTTCACTCTCTATAACAGATATTCTGACATATCTCTATTTTGAGAAAATGAATGTATTCCCAAATGACCCGAAAAATCCTGACAGAGACCGTTTTGTACTCTCTAAAGGACACTGTGCACCTGCACTCTATGCTGTTTTGGCAGAGAGAGGCTTTTTTGACCACGATGAAATCAAAAAGCTCAGAAAAGTCGGAGCACTGCTTCAGGGACACCCTGATATGAAACACATTCCTGGTGTTGATATGTCCACAGGTTCACTCGGACAGGGAATTTCCGCTGCTTGCGGTATGGCTCTTGCAGGTAAGCTTTCAAACAAATCTTACCGTGTATATGCTGCTTTGGGCGACGGTGAGATACAGGAAGGTCAGGTTTGGGAGGCTTCTATGTTTGCCGCTCACAATAAGCTTGACAACCTCTGCATAGTTGTAGACAGCAACGGACTTCAGATTGACGGTTCTGTAAACGATGTTTGCTCTCCTGAGCCAATAGACGCTAAATTTGAAGCTTTCGGCTTTAACACAATAGTTATCGACGGACATGACTTTGCACAGATAGAAAAAGCTTTTGACGAGGCTGAGAAAGTTAAGGGTAAACCTACTGCAATTATTGCAAAGACAACAAAGGGTAAAGATGTTTCATTCATGGAAAACCAGGCTTCTTGGCATGGAACAGCTCCTAATGCTGAGCAGTATGAAATTGCAATGAACGACCTTAAAAATGTTATGGCTAAACTGGAGGGTTAATTGATATGGCAGATGTAATTAAAAAAGCAACCAGAGACAGCTACGGAGAAACTCTTGCAGAACTTGGTGCAGAAAACGAAAATATTGTTGTGCTTGACGCTGACCTTGCAGCAGCCACAAAGACAATAAACTTTAAAAAGAAATTCCCGGAGCGCTTTTTTGACTGCGGTATAGCAGAGGGAAATATGATGGGCATAGCTGCAGGACTTGCTGCTGCCGGCAAAATCCCATTTGCAAGTTCTTTTGCTATGTTTGCAGCAGGACGTGCGTTTGAGCAGATAAGAAACTCTATCGGTTATCCGCACCTCAATGTTAAAATAGGTGCTACACATGCAGGTATTTCCGTAGGTGAGGACGGCGCTACACATCAGTGCTGTGAGGATATAGCTCTCATGCGCTCAATTCCGGGTATGGTTATAATCAACCCTTCCGACGATACAGAGGCAAGAGCCGCTGTAAGAGCTGCCGTTGAGCACGAAGGACCTGTATATATGCGTTTCGGACGTCTTGCAGTTCCGGTAATCAACGACCCTGAGACATATCACTTTGAGCTCGGAAAAGGTATCACAATGCGTGAGGGCAACGACATCACTATTATTGCAACAGGCCTTATGGTAGAGAGAGCTCTTAACGCTGCTGATATTCTCAAAAATGAGCACGGCGTAAATGCACGCGTTATCAATATCCACACAATAAAACCTATTGACCGCGATATAATCGTACGTGCTGCTAAAGAGACAGGCAAGATAGTTACAGTTGAGGAGCACAACATCATAGGCGGACTCGGCGAAGCTGTATGCGGCGTTGTTTGCGAGGAGTGCCCTGTACCTGTAATAAGAATAGGTGTAAATGATTGCTTCGGATGTTCCGGACCGGCAGTTGAGCTGCTCGAGAAATTCGGACTTGGTGTAGACAATATAGTACAGACAGTTCTTAAAAATAAATAAGGTGTAATGGACAGAAAAAATAATATCTATATATTTGCTGTGGCGTGTATTTTAGTTTTTATATTGGCGCTTTCTGCGTATTATGTCTTTTGGGGAGCAGACAGTCAGCCGGACGCAGTCTTTTCAAAAGATGATACGCTGACTGTATATACCCAAAAAGAGCTTCCCGAAAGCATAGAGGATATAGACAAGCGCACAATATACCCGATATATATCAATGTGATAACACTCGAACAGTTAAAAAATATACCGGGAATAAACGAAAGCACTGCCGAAGCGATAATTGAATACCGCAACACAAACGGAGGTCTTTTCACTTTAGACGAACTCATCGGAGTTGGTGAGATAAACGAAACCGTTGTGGAGATATTATTAAAATATGTAACACCGTATCCTATAATAGGCTGAATATACCGCAATATCTGATTTTATTCGGATATTGCGGTTTTTCTTATGCTGTCATAAAGTCGTTCTCAACAGAATAAAATTTATTTAAAAAGGGAAGGGACTGACAGCAATGACGGATTATCAAAGACCGCGGCAGCACAGGCATACAGACAGAAAAAACATTCCGACAGAAAAAATAAATGACGGAATATTTACTGTAACCTTTGCACAGCTTCTGGTAGGTGTTTTAATTGTTTTGACTGTATATCTGTTTGGATTTTTTAAATCAAGTGTTTTCATAGATATATCCGAACAATACAATGAAATTATTTCGGATAAGCAGGTGTTTTATCAGCTTTTAGATGTGATTTATGAAAAGACAGGCATTGACACAAGAAAAATATACATAGACATAAAAAACGCAATATCTCCTCAGGAAATGCAGAACGCCGGAGCAGGTGGAATGCTTTTGGTAAGCCAAATTCATTAAGATGCAATGCAGGCGCCGTCCGGCATGAGCTTGGCTCCGCTTTTTTTGACTGCACAGGCAAAAAGTCCGCTTAAGGAGTGTACTGTGACGTCAGAATACGGATTCAGAATACATCCGATAAGCGGAAAAAATGACTTTCACACCGGCATAGACTTAGCGGCACCGATGGGTGAAAAAATATCTGCTATATATCCAGGTAAAGTTAAAGAATGCGGCGAGTCGGATGTATACGGACTTTATGTGGTAATAGAGCACACAAACGGACTCGAGAGTGTGTATAACCATTGCAGTGAAATAAAGGTGAGCGAGGGTACAGTTGTAAGACAGGGCGAGACTGTTGCGCTTGTGGGCAGTACGGGAATATCGACAGGACCGCATCTCCATTTGGATATAAGGGTAAACGGAATAAACTATGACCCGATATATGCACTGGGAACAACATTTTCGGAGCAGAGCGATGACATTTCGGTTTAAGGGGATAACTGTAAAGGTATCGTATCTGTTTTTGGCTGTGGTGGGGCTCTTTTTAATAAACGACGAAAGCTTTATTGCCAAAAATGCAGTGCTCACGGCGTTTATTCACGAACTAGGGCATTTGACAGCGATGAGCTTTTTAAACTGCGTTCCGAAAACGATAGCCTTTCAGAGCTTTGGCATAAAAATAGAAAAGAGCACAGCTTTGACTCTTAACTACAACAAGGAAATGATTATATATTTTGCAGGCCCTGCAATGAATATCATCTGCGCCTTGATTTTAATTTTGATGTATTATCTCAAAATTGACGACACTTTCTTTCAGACAGCACTCATACATATATTTACGGCACTGTTTAACCTTTTGCCGATAGGCGTACTCGACGGAGGAAATATTCTCCGCTCATTTTTAAAAAAGCATATGTATGTAAACACAGCAGAAATAGTAGAAAATACTGTGTCTGCAATACTGATTTTGCCTATGGCTGTAATTTCTATAATGCTCATAGTCTCAAACCTGCACAATTATACCCTAATGGTTACCTGTGCTTATTTAATATTTATGCTTATATTACAAAAGGGAAGATGATGTCTTTTATAAGTTGAAATCAATCTGATTTTACTGTATTATAAATAAGATAATAACTAATGTTTAATTCGTAATTTACGGAGGAACTTATTTTGAGTTACAGGAATATATCAGATAAACTTGAGAAAGTGTTGCTTTCGGTTCAAAAGCCTGCCAGATATTCCGGCGGAGAGCTGAACAGCGTTGTGAAAAACGCAGACGACGTTGACATAAGATTTGCGTTTTGTTTTCCGGACACCTATGAGGTCGGAATGTCACATTTAGGTATGAAGATACTATACTCGCTTTTTAATAATCGTGACGATACTTGGTGCGAGCGAGTTTTTGCGCCCGATGTTGATATGGAAGAGGTAATGCGTAAAAACAATATACCACTTTTCGGACTTGAGAGCAGGGACGCAATAGCTGACTTTGACTTTATAGGCTTTACGCTTCAGTATGAGCTAAGCTTTACAAATATACTGAATATGCTCGATTTAGCGGGCGTGCCGATAAAATCATCAGAGCGCGATGACAGCCAGCCTATCATAGTTGCCGGAGGCCCTTGCGCGTGCAACCCTGAGCCGATAGCTGATTTCATCGACCTTTTCATTCTCGGTGAGGGTGAGGAGGTAAACTTAGAGCTTCTCGATTTATATAAGGAGTGTAAAAAATCAGGCTTTAACAGAGCTGAATTTTTAAGAAAAGCCGTGCATATAGGCGGAATATATGTGCCGTCACTGTATAATGTGGAGTATAACGAAGACGGTACAATAAAGGCAGTAACACCTATCGGAGACGCACCTGCAAAAGTTACAAAGAGAATTATCAAGGATTTGGACAAGGTGTTCTACCCTGAAAACTTTGTTGTACCGTTCATAGACACAGTGCACGACAGGGCAATGGTCGAGGTTTTAAGAGGTTGTGTAAGGGGCTGTCGCTTCTGTCAGGCAGGCTTTATATACCGCCCGTTCCGCGAGAAAAACCACGACACAATAAACCGTGACGCAAAGTGTCTGTGCGATTCAACAGGTTATGACGAGGTGTCGCTGACATCACTTTCTACAAGCGACCACTCTCAGCTTGAGCCGCTTTTGGACGACATGCTCACATGGACTGCCGAAGATCGCGTAAATATGTCTCTGCCGTCTCTGCGTGTGGACAACTTCTCTGAGGAACTGCTCGAGAAGATAGCTAAAGTCAGAAAGAGCGGACTTACGTTTGCGCCTGAAGCAGGCACACAGCGCATGAGGGACGTTATAAACAAAAACGTCTCGGAAGAAGAGATAATGAACACCTGCAAAACAGCATTTGAGGGCGGATATACCTCTGTTAAGCTCTACTTTATGATGGGACTTCCTACTGAAACAATGGAGGATATAGAGGGCATAGCAACACTTGCGCAGAAAATAGTGGACTTGTATTACAGTCTGCCGACAAAGCCAAAGGGCAAGGGTGTAAACGTTACAGTCAGCTGTGCGTGCTTTGTGCCGAAGCCGTTTACTCCGTTTGAATTTGAACCGCAGGATACACGCGAAATGCTGCGCGAAAAGCAAAAGCATTTGCTCGACAGCGTAAAATCCAGAAAGATAAACGTAAATTACCACGACTCCAAGACAAGCTTTTTAGAGGGTGTATTTGCCAGAGGAGACCGCAGACTGTGCGACGTTATGTATGAAGCATTTAAGCGCGGCTGCAAGTTTGACAGCTGGGACGAGCA
>CALXEM010000020.1 GCA_944387335.1 uncultured Clostridia bacterium
GCTATTGCAACACGCTGTTTTTGTCCTCCTTATAGCTGGTGCGGAGTATGTTCTCTGTACTCATACATTCCGACTGTCTTTAAAGCGTCGTCAACTCTTCTGCGTATCTCCTTAGGCTCTACACCTAAGTTTTCGAGTGCAAAGGCAACGTCCTCCTCGACTATTGTTGCAACTATCTGGTTATCCGGATTTTGGAATACCATTCCTACTGTCTGACGTATGTCATAGAGCTTGCTTTCATCACTCGTGTTCATTCCGTCGACAACAATGGTTCCCGAAAACGGCAGCAGTATTGAATTAAAATGCTTTGCCAAGGTTGATTTTCCGCAGCCGTTATGTCCTAATATTGCCACCATTTCGCCGCGTTTTATATTCAGCGAAACATCATTTAGCACGATATGCGGCATATCGCTCGCGCCGTCTGTATTGTCATATGAAAACAACAGGTTGTGCGCTGCTATAATTGAATCCATTTTCATCATGCCTTTCATCTTTTGCTTTTCTTTTTGTTTTTATTTTTATGATATTATATCAGTCTTTGCACCAAATTGCAGTACTTCCGCAAGGGAGAGTATATCCGCTGTTTGTTACAGGAAGTCCTATCTCACTTGAGGATACATGTCCACCGTGAGCTTTTGCAACTGTAACACCCAAAAGATATTCCATAACAGACGGTGAAAGTCCCGTTGTATATGAATTGAGCAGGAAGAACAGCGCGTCGTCCGATACAAGCTGTGAGCACAGGTTTACAAGCTCAAATACCTTTTCCTCGAGCTTCCAAACCTCACCAGACGGACCTCTGCCGTAGGACGGCGGGTCCATTATTATACCGTCATATTTATTGCCGCGCCTTATCTCACGCTCAACAAACTTAATACAGTCGTCAACTATCCAGCGTATAGGTCTGTCCTCAAGGCCCGAGAGCTTTGCGTTTTCCCTTGCCCAGCTCACCATTCCCTTTGATGCGTCAACATGGCATACCGCAGCGCCCGCCTTAGCGCACGCCATTGTAGCTCCGCCCGTATACGCAAACAAATTGAGCACCTTTACCGGTCTGCCCGCATTTTTTATTTTTTCGGCCATGAAATCCCAGTTTACTGCCTGCTCGGGGAAAAGTCCCGTATGCTTAAAGCCTGTCGGACTTATCTTGAATTTAAGACCCTTATACTCAATAGTCCATTCTCTTTTATTCATGGAGAACTCTCTCCACTTACCACCGCCCGATGATGAGCGTATATAGTGCGCGTTTGCCTTTTTCCACTGAGCGCCGCGCGGTGTATTCCATATTACCTGCGGGTCGGGACGGATAAGCACAACGTCCTTCCAACGCTCTAATTTTTCACCGTTTGAGGTATCTATTATCTCGTAATCCTTCCAGTCAGAAGCTTTCCTCATTAGATTATTCCTTTCAAATTTATCATATAAAATATACAACCGTAAAGGCTATATATCAAGAGTAAGCTGTTCGTTTTGTGTCTGATTTTTATTTTCTGCGTTATATTTTATGCCCAAGTGCTCATATGCCTGAACAGTTACACATCTTCCGCGCGAAGTACGGCTCAAAAAACCTATCTGCATGAGATACGGCTCATATACGTCCTCAAGCGTTACAGCCTCCTCACCTATCGCCGCCGCCAGTGTGTCAAGTCCGACAGGTCCGCCGTTGTATACCTTGATGATGGTGTTTAACATTCTCCTGTCAATGGTGTCCAGTCCCAGACTGTCTATGTCCAGTCTGTTCAAGGCTTCATTTGCTATATCGTGAGTTATAATGCCGTCGCCCATTACCTGTGCAAAGTCACGCACTCTCTTTAAAAGCCTGTTTGCAATTCTCGGTGTTCCGCGGCTTCTTCTGGCAAGCTCCATAGCGCCGTTTCGATCACACTCTATGCCGAGAATGCCTGCACTGCGGTAGACTATCTCGCTGAGTTGTTCCTGATTGTAAAGCTCCAATCTTAAAAGCACTCCGAAACGGTCGCGCAGAGGTGCGCTGAGCTGTCCCGCTCTTGTTGTAGCGCCTATCAGCGTAAATTTAGGCAAATCTATTCTGATAGAACGCGCCGACGGGCCTTTTCCGATTATTATGTCGAGCGCATAGTCCTCCATAGCCGGATACAGCACTTCCTCAACGCTTCTGGACAGGCGGTGTATCTCGTCTATAAAAAGTACATCGTTCTGATTTAGGTTTGTAAGCAGCGCCGCCAAATCGCCCGGCTTTTCAATGGCAGGACCACTTGTAACACGTATATTTACGCCGAGCTCGTTTGCTATAATGTTTGAAAGCGTCGTTTTACCGAGTCCCGGAGGGCCGTATAAGAGAACATGGTCGAGCGCTTCTCCTCTTTTTTTAGCCGCCTCTATATATACGGATAAGTTTTCCTTAGCCTTTTCCTGTCCTATGTATTCAGAAAGCGTTCTCGGACGCAGACTGTATTCAATGTCAGAATCGTCACCTGCAAATTCCGGAGCAACTATTCTGTTTTCCAAATCATATTCAAATTCATTTTCACCCATGATATGTCCTCCTTATATAAATGCAGATGTTTTATCTGTTCGATGAAAGTGTCTTTAACGCTAAACGTATAAGCTCCTGTACAGACAGCGACGAATCGTGCTTTGAAACAGCGGACGCTGCCTCCGACTGGCTGTAACCCAGAACAACAAGCGCACTTATTGCCTCCGATACATTTCCTGATGAAAAATCAACGCTTGCCGTACTCTGAACAACAGCGCTTGCAAGCTCCTCATTTTTAATTTTATCCTTTAGTTCAAGTATAATTCTCTGTGCGGCCTTAGGACCTATTCCCTGCGCCTTTGTAAGTGTCTTTGAGTCTCCCGAAACAATACACAGCGCGAGCTTTTCAGGCGTTACCTCAGACAACAGCGCCAAAGCGGATTTCGGGCCGACACCCGATACTGAAATCAGCATTTTAAAGGAGTTTAGCTCCGCCATATTGGAAAATCCGTATAAATCCATGGCGTCCTCACGCACGCTCAGATGTGTATATACCATTGTCTCCTTGTCATTTACAAGTGAAGAAAGCGTCGACGCGGTTGAAAAGCACTTATAACCTACGCCGGCGCATTCTATTACAAACATTCCTGCTTCTCTATGAATAATTTTGCCCCTGAGGCTGTAATACATCTAATATATCCTCCTGATAAAGAAATAAGCCTATCTATACGATGAAAGCGTACCAAGTCTTGAACCCGACGAATGAGCATGACATATAGCTATCGCCAAAGCGTCGGCGGTGTCGTCCGGCTTAGGAACACTTTCCAATTTTAAAAGTATTCTCGTCATCTCCATAACCTGTTGCTTTATAGCTTTTCCGTAGCCTACAACAGATTGCTTTACCTGAAGCGGCGTATATTCAAAGACCTGAACGCCGTGACGTCTTGCAGCCAATACAATAACGCCCCTTGCCTGTGCAACAGCTATGGCAGTTTTTTGGTTTGTGGTGAAAAAGAGCTGCTCTATTGCCATTGCGTCCGGTTTGTATTTTTCTATGATTTCGCACATCTGAGTGTAGATTATATCGAGCCTGTCCTCAAAAGGAGTATGAGCTTTCGTAAGTACAGCACCGTAATCTACTGTACGGTACCTGCCTGTCATATAATCTATTACTCCGTAACCCACTATTGCGTATCCCGGGTCTACTCCCAATATTCTCATAAACTACTCTCACTTCAAATTATATTTTATATGTAAATAAATACAAAAATAATGTTTTTCGGTTTGGCTTTGCCGAATACCGGTCGTATCTTGACCGGTAAGCAAAACTTTAGTAACAAACGTTCTGCGTTTGTTATTATAACATAAAAAAAGAAAAAAACGAAGTATTTTTCGGTTTATACAAAGTAAATGCCGCTTTTTGATCGGCAAGAAAAACTTAGGAAATCAGCGCAAACTGATTTATAGCATAAAAGGCAAAAAAACATAGGTTTTTCCGCCTTACACTTTTAAAAACAGATATATCATCAAAATTTGCAGCTTTCAGACTACACAAATATTACTCTGAATGCAAGCAATATAAAAAGTTTTTACAAAGTTAATAAATCGTTAATTTTAGTATTGATTTTTAGGTTTTTATGATATATAATTGCATTTGTCGCTTTAATAATATGTATTTCGACATGGACGATTAGCTCAGCTGGTAGAGCATTCGCTTGACGTGCGAAGGGTCAGCGGTTCGAGTCCGTTATCGTCCACCAGGTATGCTGTCCCTGCAATAGTGGGGGCGGCATTTTTTATATATAAAGCAAACTTTAGTCAGCAATTTATCCGATAAATACTCAGTTTAAAAATCTGAAAAAATAAGATAGCGATATGACAAGTTTTATCAACAAACAAGTCATATCGCTATCTTGCGTTTTCAGGTGTTAACATACCTTTTCTTTCTCCCAAAGACTCTTGTCTTTGAATTATTCATTTTTTAATCTGAATAGATTATTCATTAACTATTAAGTTTAGATTTTTAAAATCATTCATAGAAATAGGTTCTTAAAATCTACTGCTATTCGGAGGTAAATACTGTGTTACTCTTTTCACTCTTCAATTTCAGTTTCTTTCCTTTTCTCTGCTTTAAAATAAATATTCTATTGTTTCACTTTAAATAAATTTAGCTCAATCTCAAAAACTATATTCACAGTCTATTTACACAACTCATAAATTAAACTGCTCGCTCATGAATACGTTTCATCAATCTCATTTAAACTCATTCTTGTTCTTTTTTCAATAGACATTAAGGACAAGTCTTATAATTGATTACAAGCTACTGGATAAACACATTTTTTGTCATTTTATTTTTTCACTGTTAGCTTTTTCAGCGTTTTAAGCTACTCAAAATATGACACATTTTTTAGAGAAATCTTTTATCAGATATTCGCTTTCTTTTTGCTGCTTTCTGTGCAAATATTTTGCTTTTTAAGCTTCTTTGCATTCTCTATGGCTTGCACATGCTTTTTGCTTTTCAGATAATCGATAATCTTTTAAAAGTTTCTAAAACTACTTGTGCATCGGATTATACTCTTTCAGAAGATTTTTGTCATTTTTCATGTTAACCTTTTAATTATTTAATTAAAAAATCAACAAGCTTACCCGGCCTTTCGGACTCACATCCTTTCCATTCTCTTTCAGGTTTGTTCTCAAATTAACTTAAAAGCTTTTTAGTTCATCGGACTCACCTTTTAGATATTTTACATATTGAGCATCAATTCCAAATAAATATATATCTCAATACTATTCAATTTTTCTCTTAGCAGTTCATATCCATTGGACTCACCGTTTTCGTTTAACTCAGCTTATAAGCTTTCACTCTATCACGAATACTTACTATTCTATATGATAAAAAGGTTTTGCAAAGCTTTTACTGCTGTTTTAAAAGAACCTTTATTTACTTTTAAAACATGTTCGAGTTAAATTAAATCTTTTCTTTTTAACCGGATACCAAACAAGATTAAATATCTACACTTAAGACTTTACTTTTTCAAATCGTCCTTTAAAACTCTCCGGTATTTTTCTGGTGACATACCTCAATGTGTTTTGAGATATGTTGTTCTTCGTTGTACATCGGGTATCGCCGCCTTTCTTTAAAATCCTATTGGATTAAACCTAATTTCTTTATCAAGAACTCTGTTTCTTGATTACATCTATAATATAACACCTCAATTTCTATTTGTCAACAGTTATTTTGAACTTTTTTAAAAATTTTTATTGCATATGCTACAAAAAGTTAAATGTATAGAATTTACTGAGCAATTAACAGTTTATGCAAAATGTTTTATTGACTTTGTTATATTTATCATTTAATATATTCATGTGGAAATAAATATTGCATTAAGCCACACAGCTTTTTATGATTAAGGAGAATTTTAATTATGAATAATGAGATAAACAACGAAGCAATAGAGTTCGGACCGGACATAATGACTCTGCTGGACGATGACGGCAACGAGCATCAGTTCGAGGTTATCGATTCTCTGGAGCTGGACGATGAGCGCTATATGGCACTTGTTCCTGTATTCGACGACGCCGAGGAGCTTTTGGATGACAGCGGCGAGCTTGTTATCTTAAAAGTAGTTGAAGAAAATGGCGAGGAGTTCCTTGAGGGCATTGCTACCGAAGAGGAGTTCAACAAGGTTTCCGCTATATTTATGGAGCGCCTTGAGGAAGATTACGACATTATTGATAATGACGAGTCCTCAGTACAATAATATATAATATAAGTCGTTTTCCCTGCGGTGTACGTTTACGGTATTCATATATAAATCCAACACTTTCCTAAAAGGGATTCCTTCTCTTAAAGAAGATTGCAGACCTCCCGGCTTGCCGGACGAAGGGAGCGTGAGGCTTTAAGGCGGTTTTACCCACCCTGTTTTCAAAACGGGTTTAATTAGGTTCCGTGACGGCACTGTGGGGATAACATATATTTTGACAGTATAAAAAATATTTAACCGACGCTTATCACAATTTACTGCGTCGGTTTTATTGTATACAAAATAGTTTTAAAAGGAGTTTTTATGGAAAACTGGCTTTCACGCACAAGGCTCATATACGGCGA
>CALXEM010000021.1 GCA_944387335.1 uncultured Clostridia bacterium
GTCTGTGGAGTATGATTTTGACCCGGAGGACGACCTTACAAAAGACGGCACCCGTTCTTTAAACTTTAAATACAAGACGCTTGCGGTTGTTACTAGCTGCACTAATGAAGGAAATGTTTCTGCAAAGAAGGATTATGCCGGTGGAATTGCAGGCCGAATAGATCTTGGCGCTGTCAAAGGCTGTGAGAGCTATGCAGAAGTTGAAAGCTCGAGCGGAGACTATGTAGGCGGTGTTGCAGGACTTTCACGTGCAACTATTCGAAATTGCTTTGTGAAATGTACACTTTCAGGCGGTGACTATGTCGGAGGTGTTATAGGAGCCAGTGAAGATAACACTGTGGTATCAGATTGCTATACACTGGTGGAAATTCCGAAATCCGGACGATATTCCGGTGCTGTTTGTGGCACAGAGGATGGAGAATTTACTGGAAATTACTATGTATCGAATAACCTTGCTGGCCTTGGTAGAATCAGTTATGCCGGCAAAGCAGAGCCTCTTTCATTTGAAGCTTTTTCTCAGGTGAAAGGTCTTCCGGAGAAAATGACTCAGTTTACTTTGCGTTTTCTTGTGGAGAATGAGGAGATTAAATCCCAGTCCTTTTCATATGGCGAATCCTTTGGTGAAGATACTTTTCCTGAAATCCCTGTAAAAGACGGTTACTATGCCTCATGGGATACAGAGGATTTGAAAGAGCTTCATTTCGATAAGACAGTGACGGCGGAATATGAGCGCTATGTACTGACACTGCCGTCACAGGATACACGTAAAAGCGGACGTCCGGTTTTTCTGATGGACGGTAATTTTGATGAAAAAGCAACCTTAACTGTTTCCAATGTAGAGGATACAGAATTGATACATGGTAAAAAAGCAGCGGAACAATGGAAACTTTCCTGCTCTGATGCTTCACAGAAAAGTTATACAATCCGCTATCTCTCTCCCGAGGAAACTGCGGATGACTATTGTATTTATGTGAAACAAGATGGAAAGTGGGAAAAAACAGATTGTACTACCTTTGGTAGCTATCTCGTATTTTCTGTTTCATCAGCGGATACAGAGATTGCAATCCTTCCTGACAATAATATTTGGCTTTTAATTGGACTTGGACTTTTGCTTTTACTTATTATCCTTGTAATAATTTTTATAAAACTGCGTAAAAGTAAGAAAAATGTGTCAGCTAAACAAACGATGGCAGATGGTCAATCTTCAGCTGCACCGGCTTCTAAAAGAAAGAACACAGGAAAAAATAAAAAACAGTGGATTATAATAACAGCGGTTGTTCTTGGTATAGCTATTGCAATCGGCGCATTTGTTGTAATTAAAATGAGGTCTGCTGCAAATGCCTATACACTTTTGCAGAAATTTTCCGGCAAATCTGAATATGCAATGACTCTGTCTTTAAACACTGAATTGGATGATGAGATAACAAATACAGACATCAAAGTAACAAAGACACAGGTGGACGGACACTCTGTGACATGTATCCAAAATGACGGAATCTCCCTTTATTATGCTGACGATGCAGTCATTATGGAGAACGGAAAAGCCTATCAGGTAAGCAGGCTTTATCCGGATTATTCGTCTCTTCCGGAAGAAGCCTCTGAGATATTTCAGTCTGTTTCCTTTACCACAAGCAGAAGCGGAGAAAATGTAGTGCGCACGCTCACAGCGGAAGGTGAAAACGCCAGAACATTATTGGAAATCCTTTTGCCAAAACAGATTGAAAGTCTGTCAGACACGCAAAAGTTGACAGTAGAGCTTACTTCTAACAGAGATGAGATACAATCCCTTTGCTTTTATTCAGAGGGAACTTTGGTTGATGACACAAAAACACCGTATAATATTTCCGCTGAACTCAAACCGACAGAAATAGATAAAAGCTTTACTGTGCCTGACGCGGTAAAAGAAACCGTGTGCTCCGGAAAAACAAAAAGCGATACTGTTATTTCAGAAGATGTATTCCGACTGCTCTCTTCATTTACTGAATTGAGTCAAGAAGAATCTTTTACGTCAAATATTGCACTGGCAGTAGAATGTAATCCGATATCGTTAAATGAGAGCATTAAATATGAACGAACGATTGTAGATGGAGAAAAAATCGGTTGTATTCGAAAAAAAGATCTTGCTGTTTATTTTGCAAACGGCAGCTTTTGCGACCAAAATGGTGTGAGTATAAATGCACAGGACAACGAATTAACAGACCGTGCGCATTTTTTAGATGTTTTATATCAGATCTGTTTGAACGGAGAATTTAAATGTGCAGATACCGGAAATGATACTTGGCTTTATACACTCACACTAAACGAAGACGCAATGAAAGAGGTTGCATATGCCGCTGCACCGGAGATGGAAAATTTGCCAGTAAAATTGACTTCAGGTAGTATCCAACTCATGGTAAAGGGTACTTCCATTACAGAGCTTGACTTTAGCTGTACAGGAGGTTTGGATGTACTGGCAGAAACAGCACCTGTAACAGTGTCTGCTAAGATAAGCTTTACTCACAACAGTGGATCAGAGATACCGAGTGCAGTTAAAAATCAACTGCTCCAGGAGAGGACGGATAAAAATGGTGAATAAAATTATTTGTATTGCTCGCGAATTCGGAAGCGGCGGACATGAGATTGCGGTAAGAACAGCTGGTAAACTTGGAATTCGAGTTTACGAAAAAGATCTGTTTCATCTCGCGTGTAAATATGGAGAACTGTCCGAAAAGATGATGGAATCTGCCGATGAAACGGCGACAAATCCTTTCCTTTTTCGTACAGTCCATGAAGGAAATTATCATGTTACAAGAGGCCTCCCTACATCGGAAGTTCTGTTTCAGCTGCAAAGCCATGAAATCCGTAAAATTGCACAGCAGGAAAACTGCATTTTTGTAGGACGGTGCGCGGATTTTGTGCTTAGAAAGGAAGATGTCAAGATACTGAAAGTTTTTGTAAAAGCTCCGGTAGAATGGCGAATTAAACGAAAAATGCAGCAGGAACATCTCAGTCGAGAAAAGGCAACGCGTCTTGTCCACAAAATGGATAAGCGGAGAAAGAAGTACTATGAATTCTATACTGGTCAGGCTTGGGGAGAACCGGGATATTATGATATTTGCATTGACACTGGGACAACCGACTTTGAAGAGGCGGTAGCAACAATCTGTTCTTTGTATAATCATATGTAATATAAATGGTAGTGACAAAAGGCAGAATGGCAATTTAGTTTATACCATTAGTTATGAAAACAGATGAGTTTATTTTATAAAAATGTAACTTCTGTTTATTGTGAATAAGGTCAACGTTATGGGAATACAGAGTTATTTGTATTCCCATAATATATTAAATGGACTATAAAAACTTTTACCTGACAAAAACAGATATAAAATAGATTGAATACATTTTTTCTGCAATGACAATCGATGAAAAATTAAACCAAGTATTTGTAAATATGCTTTGGAACCTTCCAACTTCAAAAGTCACTACACAACAACGCACTCTCCAACTGGGAGGATACCGCTATAATATGTCTGCTGAAAAACTTTTACAATACCAACAAATAATATATTTACCTCGGTAGTACCTGTCTTATCTTTTTAGGTGAAAAGCCTCTGTATTTTTTATAAGTCGATGAGAAATGCTGACCTGATGAAAATGAATAGTTAAGTGCTATATCAGTTATCGTTTTCCTTGTATTTTTCAGTTCATTTTCGGCTAAGTCGAGCTTTCGCCTTAAAATATACTCGTGCGGAGCCACGCCCAACTGGGATTTGAATTTTTGTTTAAATTGTGAAAGGGAGAGACTGCACATTTTAGCAAGCATCTGAGTCGATATATTGTCGTGAATGCTTTTTTCTATAAAGTCGATGGCTGTCTGTATGTCTGGGGATACGGGTTCTGCGAATTCTGAGTGTTTTGTAATCGTTTCTGATATTATAAAAAACAATTTTATGAGCTGAGACTTAATCATTGAAGCTTTCAGCGGATTATCTGAACTGTAAAGCTCCATGACAGAGGTAAATATCCTGTAAACCTCTGTGCTTTCCGTCATGTGAATAATTCTGTTTTTTAGAGAAAATATCAGTTCAGCTATGTATTGACTTTCCTCACGGCTCATTCCCAAAAATGAATCTGTATCTAAAGTCAAATCGAAGATTAGAAAAAACGAATTTGACTTTTCCTCCATTAAGTTGTTGAATCCGTGTATCTCATCGGGGAAAAAGAACAGAAGATCTCCGGCTTTGGCTTCAACAAAGCCCTCATTTACCTCATATGTCTGTTTCCCCGAATGATAAAAAATTATCTCACATGACCCGGGATGACAGTGTAGTTCCGATGTCGATACAGCCGACGGCAAAAAAACTCTGCCTATACGGTGCATGCTCGGGATTTTTAAATTTGAAAGAAAATAGACTATTCTGCCGACGTTTATTTCATCTTCTTTATAGACGTCGGTATATTTTTTCATAACGTAATAGTTTGTCAAATCCATTTTTATCATACCTTTTCATTAAAAAAGTATTATTTGTATATAAAAGTATTATAGTACTTATAAATAAGCTTTTGCAATATTGATGTGCTAGTATTGCCTTATAAAGATACAAAGATACTAAAACAACATGAAAGGAGAATTAAAATGGCAAAGCTGTGCGACTATGAAAAATATTTGATAAAAGATTATGTAGACCCCGAAAGCTATAAGCTGATTGAGCAGAAAGGCGTTGTGCGCACACCTATAAAAACAGACGAGCCGCATAACGCAATATGGGATTTTATCGTAACTAAAAAAGGCAATGTATATTTTTCGCTCTGTGGTGAACTGCATTTTAGCGTCTATGCCCGGCTTTATGAATACGTAATTGAAACAGGCGAGATAAAGGAGCTTTTTAAGCTTGAGGAAAAGATATGCCAGCAGGATGATGCAATACGCGCGAGCAAAATACACACCTCTATATCCGAAATGAACGACGGACGCCTTATAATGACAACCCACACAACCGCAAAGGCACCGCAGCACCCGCAGTGGTTGCCCGAGGGATTTTATGCTCATCCGTGGGAGGGGTTTCAGGGCGGAAATATCATAATATATGATCCGAAAACAGGTCAGATTGAAAACCGCGGAGTGCCTGTGCCGTATGAGAGCATTTACGGAGCCGCATACGACAGCGTGAAAAATATTCTTTACTTCAACGGCTATTTCAGAGGTCATACATACAGCTATAATATTGATACGGGTAAGGTAAAGGACTTCGGACAGACAAGCGAGTTCGGCTCTTTCAGACTGGCTGTCGGACCTGACAAAAATATCTACTGCAATTCGCGCTCAGGCGTACTCTACAGAATTGACGTCAGGGAAGAAAAGCTTGTTGATATAGGTATAAGACTGCCGAAATATGACAAGCTGCCGCAGGGAGAATCTCACAGACAGCTTGACTATACTGAAAACGGACCTGACGGCAAAATGTATATTGCGGAGATATTTTCTCAGAATCTCATGCGTTATGACCCGAAAATAAACACGCTTGAGGAGATAGGAGATTTCAGGCCTGAGGGGATAGACTTGGGCTATGCTCAGGTAGTTCACGGGCTCTCATTTGATGAAAATAACGTGCTGTGGTACACGATTATAAAGATGGACGAGCTACTCCAGTCAAGGGGAGTACAACTGTGCAGCTGGGATATTTTCGGCGGCGGTAAACCGCAGTACTATGGACTTATAGGCGTAAAGGAGCGCGCGCTCGTCTCAATGTCCGAAATGGGGATATACAACGGAATACTTTATATGCCTGATGCAAACTACTGTTTTGAAAAATGCGCTGTAATCTCAATTGATTTAAAGGAGCAGTTAAATAGCAAAGCCGAGGGCAGAGAACGCATATTCTCCGATGATCCGTTTATATATCTATATTCCAAAAACGGACCGTCGCTTTGTCCTGACAAAAATTTTGAAAAGACTGTTGAAACTCCGCTTGCATATATGAAGGAGTGCGAGGAGTGGGGCGAACAAATTGAAGAAAACGCCCACTTTTTTAAAGCTGAGGATTTGAGCGTTGTAAGGCTGTGGGAATATACTGACACTAAGCCGCAGAGCGCTGTAAATGAGCTTTATTTTGCAAACGGCGTATTAAAGGGAACATGCTCAGGCGAAAGCGTATTCTATTATTTTGAGATAGAAAAGGGAGAGCTTAAAAAAATAGAGAAAACCGCTGAGCATACAAAGGAAAAAGTACAAGCGCCTGATTTTCTCAAAAATGCAGTGCTGCCATGCGTCCCGGGACGTCAGTGGAAGCGCGGGCTCGATAACTTTAAAAAGCTGTGGGACGGCAGATACATAGCCTCTACAATGGACGGCATGCTTGCGATAGTGAGCAAGAACGGCGGAGTATTTTCGCTCGGAAGTGCCATTCAGACAAACGGACGTGTAAACGATTTTGCGGTGGATTTTAAAAACAAAATTGTGTACGGTGTAGCAGGTTCAAAGCACGATGTCGGAAATATCTTTTCATATGATGATAAAAACGGACTTTTGCAGCTCGGAAGAACTTATTTTAACCGCTTTAAGGCGCCGGGAATCGCCTCAAGCTGTGAGCTTTCAGCAATAGCTGTGTCGGACGATGGAAATACGCTGGCTGTCGGAAGTAAGGACAGATTAGGCTGTGTCTACATCTATAAATTGAGATAGGGTGAACGATTATGACAAGCAGAGAGCGTGTAATAAAGACAATAAACCACGAAAAGACGGATAGGGTGCCGATAGATTTGGGAGTGCATTTTTCAACGGGAATATCGGCATTTGCCTATCGGAATTTAAGGGAGTATCTCGGACTTTCAACTGATAATATAGAGATGACAGACTGTGTTCAGCTGCTTGTAAGGGTGGATTATGATATTTTGGAGAGATTTCATATAGATACGGTTTTATTAAACCCTACATGGCCGTCTATGCACAGGTGGAACCCGAGAGATGGTTTTTACTTTAACGTACCTGATACGTTTAATCCGCAAAGGGACGAAAATGGCGGCTGGCAGATTGAATTTAACGGAGAAAAGCTGTATATGCCGCCGAACGGATATTTTTTTGACGGAGGCTGGCCCGATTTTTACAATTTGACCGAGAACGAAAAAATAAAGTTGTTTGCAAAGAGCGCAGAGCGGATATATAAAGAGACGGACAAGTTTACGGTGCTTATGGGCTTTTCGGGATTTTTCGGCGGAATAGACTTTGCGTGCGATATGCTGACTGACCCAGAGGACGTTATGGCGCAGAATGAAATTCTTTTAAAAGAGCAAATTGCGTATTTTGACAAGGTAAACGCCGCTATGGGTAAATATATAAACTCCATTGAGATAAACAGCGATTTGGGAACACAAAACGCGCTTATGTGCACACTGCAAAGCTATGAAGAGACGGTTTTTCCGTATTTAAAGAAATTCTGTGAGCATGTGCACAACACGAGCGATATAAAGATTTTTATGCACTCATGCGGCGCAATTTATGAGGCAATGGAATATATCTGCGAGGCTGGAGTGGATGCAATAAATCCTGTACAGATTTCCGCAAATAACATGGACCCGAAACGGCTTAAGGACAATTTCGGGGACAGGATATGCTTCTGGGGAGGCGGTTGCGATACACAGACAGTCCTTTGGAGCAAAAGCGCAGATGAAGTCAGAAAATGTACAAAGGAGCTTATAGACATCTTTAAACCGTCGGGAGGATTTGTCTTTAATCAGGTACACAACATTATGGGCAATGTACCGCCCGAAAACATAGTCGCAATGTACGACACAGCGTATGAAAACAGCTTTTATGATAACGTTGAATTATAATTTTAAAGGGAGGTAAAATCAAGCTATGGAATTTATGCTCGGCTGTAATTATCTTGACTCATCGAGCGGGTCGGCAATGTGGGAGCGCTTTGACGAAAATTCGATTGATAAGGATTTGGCTGTACTGAGTAGATGCGGTATAAAGTATCTCAGGGTATTTCCGAACTGGAGGGATTTCCAGCCTGCAATAAAGATGTACGGACAAAACGCGGTTTTGTATGAATACCGCATGAAGGACGAATCTCTCCCGACAAATGAGTATTACATAGATGAAAAAATGATTGAGCGCTTTGTGAGATTCTGTGAGATTGCCGACAAATACGGCATGAAGCTTATAGTCGGGCTTTTGACAGGCTGGCTGAGCAGTCGCCTGTTTATAC
>CALXEM010000022.1 GCA_944387335.1 uncultured Clostridia bacterium
ACAAACATCTCAACAAAATCAGAACCTGAAATCGGGAAGAACGGTACTCCTGCCTCACCTGCAACAGCTCTTGCCAAAAGAGTTTTACCTGTTCCTGGAGGGCCCATCAAAAGAACGCCTTTCGGTATGCGCGCGCCGAGTTCATTGTATTTTGAAGGATTTTTAAGGAATTCAACTATCTCAGAAAGCTCCTCTTTTTCCTCATCTGCTCCCGCAACATCGGCAAATGTAGTTCGTCTAGCCTCGTCGGAGGATTTTACCTTAGCCTTAGCAAAGCTCATAGCCTTGCCTCCGCCGCCATTTGCCTGACGCATCATCATTACCCAGAAGAATATCATAACACCGATTAACAAAAGCGACGGCAGCATGCTTATCCAGCCAGGTATTGTTACAGGGCGTTTATAGTCATATTTTATAGGATTATTCGGGTTTTCGTTATTGTATTCAAGTATATAATCTCTTGTATCCTCAATAAAAAGACTGACGTTAGGAAGTTTATAGTATATTTTATCTTTGCTGTCTTCACCTTTTTTCTGAAGCTCAAGCTCTCCTGTTCCCAAATCAACAGTAAACTCGCTTACCTGATTTTTCTGGAACATTTCGATAATTTCAGAATATTTGTACTGCGGTGTCATTGGCTGCATTGTAAACAGCAATGAAGCGCCTATCATAAAGACAAGCAAAATGGCAGCATAGATGCCTATTCCTTTAAGCTTCTTTTTCTGCAATTAAATCACTTCTTTCTGAAAATAAATTGAATATTAAAAACGCTTATTCACCGTAAACGCAAGGCTTTAAAACACCTATATACGGCAGATTGCGGTACTTTTCATCATAATCAAGACCATATCCCACAACAAACTCATCCGGAACATCAAAGCATTTATAGTCAGCATACATGTCAACAGCGCGGCGCTCCGGTTTATCAAGCAATGTTGCAATGCGTATGCTGTTTGGATTTCTCTTATACAAAATTTCTCTGAGGTAGTGCAGAGTTTTACCGCTGTCGAGAATATCCTCTACAATCAAAATATCGTATCCCTCAAGCTCAAGGTCCAAATCCTTAATTATTTTAACCACTCCTGAGGATTTTACACCGCTTCCATAGCTTGAAACAGACATAAAATCAATTCTTGCAGGTATATCGATAGCTCTCATAAGGTCTGCCATAAATACAACAGAACCCTTTAAAACGCTTACCATAAGCAAATTTTTGTCAGCATAATCCTTTGATATCTGCTCGCCCAATTCCTTTACCTTTGCGCTTATAGTTTCCTCATCAATAAGAACTTTTAAAATATCGTTTTTCATTTGGAATTTTCCTCCGTTAAATCAGCACTCTCAATTAAAAGTATGTTTTGCGTGTTTTTATCTGCATGTACCCGCTCGGCAGCTCCAAAGCCCTCTATCCATATTATACCGCTGACGTCGCACAATAAATGCGTTCTGCTCTTTTGCTGTGCGGTCATTTTCGCCTCATTAAAGAGCTTTTTAAGCGTTTTTGTGCCGCTGCGTTTCCACAGCTTTACGGCGTCTCCGCTTTTTTTCTGCCTTAAATATACTTTATCAGTTATTTTATCATAATCTATGAAATTTTTTAAGTCAATCTTATGATTATTTCGTAAATTTTCAAAATCTGTTTTATTATATAAAGAAAATTTAATATTTTTCCCTGCCGCTGTGTATTCGCAGCATTTATTCAAATCAATATCTATGCAAAAACTCTCCTGCAGACTTCTGTTTTCGTCATCACTCTGACAGTATATCTTAAAATTCTTACAGCACAGATATTTCCCCTTTGCATACTGCGCTTTAAATTCTCCGCACAATATGCCGTTCGCAACCTCATTTACCCTAAATGAATTTACTTCAAAGCCATATTCTCTTAGTATATTTATAATCATACGCTTTTTTACAGCGTCCGGCTTTGAGTTTATGATTTTGGCATCATATGTGCCGTCACTTTCTTTTTTTATTACCGCCATAGCTTCAAGACAGTTCTCGTCCTCTCTCACAGCGTCTGTAAGCTTTTTTATATTAGTAAGAGCCGCAGGAAAAATCTCGTTCAGAACAGGTATAACCGAGTGTCTTATCTTGTTTCTTGTATAGTCGTCCGTCAGATTTGTGCTGTCGGTTACAAATTCGAGGGCATTTTCCTCACAGTATCTTTCAATATCGGCTCGTGTGCACTCTATAAGCGGTCTTATTATGTTGTCCCTTACAGGAGGTATTCCGGCTATTCCCTTAAGTCCGCTTCCGCGTATCATGTTGTAAATTACAGTTTCAGCGCTGTCGTTTAAGGTGTGCGCTGTCGCAATTACATCTCCGTCATTATAGGCGCACTGTGAAAACCTCAGATAGCGCCTGTCCCTTGCCGCTGTCTCAATCGACTGGGAGGTCTTTTCAGCGAGTGCTGTTATGTCCTCTCTGAACACAACAAGCGGTATGCCTCGCTCCTTGCAGAACTGCTCGACAAAGCGGTAATCACGCTCGCTCTCCTGCGCCCTTAATGTGTGGTTTATATGGCACGCTGTCAGGGTAAAACCTAGCTCTTTACTTAATTTGTATAAGCAGTGAGTCATTGCAACGGAATCTGCTCCGCCCGAAAGAGCGGCCACAACCTTGCAGCCGCTCTTTATCATACCGTATTTATTTATTGTATCAAGTACTTTTTTATTCATCGCGGAACATCTCCAAGTTTCCGAATCGTGTAAACTGGCCCTCCCACGAAAGCTTTACGCTTCCCGTTTCACCGTGTCTGTTTTTAGCCACTATACATTCAGCTATATTCTGATTTTCAGCTGTATTGTCATAATACGCCTCACGGAATAAAAGCATTACTATATCGGCGTCCTGCTCGATAGAACCAGATTCCCTCAAGTCAGAGAGCATCGGTCTGTGGTCGGCTCTCGCCTCAGGTCCACGTGAGAGCTGTGCCAGTGTTATTACAGGCACATTGAGCTCCTTCGCCATTATCTTTAATGAACGCGTTATTTCGGATACCTCCTGAACACGGTTTTCGTTTCGTTTTGCCGATGTCATAAGCTGGAGGTAGTCTATAATTACAAGTCCCAAGTCCTTTACACGTCTGAGCTTTGCCTTCATTTCCGGTACTGTTATACCCGATGTATCGTCGACAAACATATTGCTGCGTGAGAGAATCTGTGCCGCCTGCGCCAGCCTTACCCAGTCGTCAGCACCGAGCTGACCTGTCTTTAACATATTTCCCACAATGCTAGCCTCGGTGGACAGCATTTTTGAAACAATCTGTTCGTTTGACATCTCAAGCGAGAACATAACAACCTTTTTGTCGCTGTGCTTTGCCACATATGCCGCAATATTCAGAGCGAAGCTCGTCTTACCCATACCTGGACGCGCCGCAACAAGTATAAGGTCGGATTTGTTAAGTCCGCTTATCTGTCTGTCAAGCTCAAAAAAGCCGCTGGACATACCGAGATATTTATCCCTATCCTCACCGCTTAATTTTTGCAGCTTATCGTATGTCTCTATAATGACCTCGTCGATGCGCTTTATTCCCGTTGTATCTCTGCCCTGACGAATTTCATATATTCTCTGTTCTGCGGCGTCAAGGATAGTCTTTGCATCGCCGTCGCCCTCACGTGTATCGTCAATTATATCCTGAGCGGCAGTTATAAGGCTTCGCAAATAATATTTTTCCTGTACAATCTGCGCGTAAGCCTCAACATTGGATGATGTCGGAACTATTTGAGCAAGCTGAGCGAGATAGACCTTTGCATCCTGCTCCGATTCAAAAATCTCCTCATTCCTGACCTGCTCCAATATGGTTATAAAGTCAAGCGGAGAACCTGCCGTAAACATTCGCACCATGACTGAAAATATCTGTCTGTGCTGCTGGCGGTAAAAACATTCCGCACGTATTATTTCCATTATTCTTATAAGACACGGCGGGTCTATAAGTATTGCCCCCAAAACGGACTGCTCCGCCTCAAGGCTAAACGGCATGTTTTCCGTATTCGCCGGAATATTATTGTATTCTGCCATTTTGCGGCACTCTCCTCTCCCTTTTTTAACGGTCAAAATCCTCCGCATAAAATCGGTTTATGCGGAGGATATTTGTCTTTTTAAATTAAAGTGTATCGAAAATTACTGCTCTTCGCTTACCATTACAGAGATTTTAGCAGTTACACCTGCCATGAATTTAATCTCAACCTGATATGTTCCGAAGTTCTTAATATCGGTGTCGAGCACAATTTTTCTCTTATCAACTGTTACACCGAACTGCTTGTTTGTTGCCTCTGCAATTTCCTTAGCTGTTACAGAGCCGAAAAGACGTCCTTTCTGACCTGCTTTAGCGGTAATTTTAACAGTCTTACCTTCAATTTTTGCAGCTGCTTCCTGTGCGGCTTTTTTCTCCATATCAGCGTGGTATTTCTTTGCAGCTTCCTGATTTTTAAGGTCGTTCATTGCCTGAGCAGTAGCTTCCTTTGCAAGTCCTTTTTTAAGCAAAAAGTTTCTTGCATATCCGTCTGACACCTCAACGAGCTGTCCTTTTTTTCCGCTTCCCTTTACATCCTGTGTAAGAATAACTTTCATTTTCCGTTACCTATACGGCTGTGTCCGATTTATTTTCAGCCATCGCCGTATGTTTTCCTTTCTTTATAAAATCAAATATCAAAACAAATAAACTTTATATTATGTTACATTAAACTCTTAAAGTTATCAATACTTTAAAAATCAAGATAAAAATAAATATCTTTTTTGTCTTCCTGAGGTGTTCCCTGATATACCTTAGTATTGAGTCCGCCTATTTTAAATCCGTTTTTTATATAGAAAAGACAAGCTCTCAGGTTATTGTCCTGCCCAACTGTAAATATACCGTTGTATCCGTATTCGTAAGCTGTCTGCCTTGCTTTTTCCATAAGCTTTGAGGCAACACCTTTACCGCGGTATTCACAGTTTACCTCAAGGTCATACAGGTACATATACTTAAAGTAATGTTTTTGCATTATTGCAAGACCAATACATTTTTCGCCGTCATAAGCTCCGATAAAAACGCAGTCACCGCTCATAACATCATAGCTGTAATTTTCATCGGGAAAGCACATCTGCTTTGTATCGGAAAAATACTCCGCGGTATAACTCCACTTTTCATTCGAATAGCTCGGTATCATTCTTCCGAACAACTCAAACGGCTCATTTGGTGTATTTATATCTTCACTGTGTTCCTTGTCTATTATTCTTATTTCTATATTGCTAGGCATTTTGCAGCACCTCTGCTACGAATTTACATTGCGCTCCTCATTATACTCACGTATAGCGTTTTTAAGCAATTCCTCTGCCTTTTCCATGCTGATGTTTTCAAGCTGAGCGCCTGCCATGGTAAAATGACCGCCGCCGCCTATTTTCTCCATAATAATCTGTACGTTTACATTGCCCAGACTTCTCGCAGAGAATGAAACTCCGCTTCCGTACTCGTACATTACAAAAGATGCGTCTACACCTGTAATACCCAAAAGCTCGTCTGCCGCCTGCGGAGCTATCAGCTTTATATCGTCCCACATCTCGGACTCAGCTATTGCACAGTTATCATATATTCTCGCAGAGGAAACTATCTGCATCTTTTTCTGATAAGCAGTCATACTGCTGGAGAAAAGTTTTTTAACCTCTATTGTGTCAGCGCCCATTCTTCTCAGATATGCCGCCGCCTCAAATGTTCTCACACCTGTACGCATTGCAAAATTTCTTGTATCAAGCATAATTCCCGATAACAGTGCTTCGGCGTCTATGCCTGAAATTATCCTATCGCCGTCAAAGTACTGGAGCAGCTCTGAAACCATCTCAGATGCCGATGACGCATACGGCTCATGGTAGAATATTACCGCATTTTCAATATGTCCGACCATCTTTCTGTGGTGGTCGATTACCACTACGTTTTTGGACAGCTCATACAAATCTCTCGATTCGAGCAAATACGGTAAATGTGTATCTACTATTATAAGCAGTGATTTTCTTCCGACACGCTCCAAAGCTTTTTCTGCTGTTAAGAATAAGCTTGCTTCGCCCGCATCTACAAATTTATTATACAAAGGCGCCGCCAGATTAGTTGCAGTGTTCACCACAACCGAACACGGCTTACCCATGCTCTTTACAGCTTTAGCCATACCGATAGCAGAGCCCAGACAGTCTAGATCTGCAAATTTGTGTCCCATTACAATGACATTTTCACTACTCTGAATAAGGTCTTTCAAAGCAGCGGCTACTATTCTCGTCTTAACCTTATTGCGTTTTTCTATGCCTTTGGAAACGCCGCCGTAAAACTCAAAACCGTCGGGAGTTTTAAGCGCAGCTTGATCTCCTCCGCGTCCGAGAGCCATCTCAAGCGCCTGAGAAGCCATTTTATCCGCCTCGTGGAAAGAGCCCACGCCCCTGCCTATACCTATCGACAAAGTCGGCATTATGTTATTGTCGCACGGTATGGAGCGCACTTTGTCCAGCACGTCAAAACGCTTTTCGATTATTTTTAGCATATGGCGCTCTTCAATAACCGCAACAAAACGGTTTCTGTCCATGCGCTTTAAAAGTCCCTCAGCTTCGGACACAAACTTTTCGAGTATGCCCTCTATTTCACCGAGTACCTGGGCTTTTTGGCTTTCCTTTGCGCCCTGCATAAGCTCCTCATAGTTATCTATAACAATGGACAGTACAGACGGCCTTGAATCGTGAAAAGCCTGCGCCTGTCTTGCAATCTCAGTGTCCTCTACAAAATAAACTATATATGAGCCCTTGTCTTTTCTGCCGTAAGCAAACACAGAAAACGCGGTGTAGTATCTGCCTGAATTGGCAACTCTCTGGCCGCCCTGACTGTTTAATTTTCTTAAATCTATTTCAGGAAATATCTTTTGAATTTTCTGCTCAAACAAATCGTCCCTGTTTTTAAACATAGTTTCTTTTGCGAGCTGATTGTACCACACTATTTCACCGTTATTGCCTATAACAAACAGCGGTACAGGGAATTTCAGCAGTGCGTCGCTCTGAGCTGCGGAAAGAGTTGAACCGACATGCAGCATAAACGCATGTATTTCTGATTTAAAATACTTAAAGCGCCATATAATCAGCACTGCCGCAATCAGCCACAGTGTCAACTCTATATAAAATAAAACAGGATTATAGTGAAATATTAAAATTGCAAAAATCATGCTCATCACCAAAAGTGTGCCGAGCATAATTTTAAACAACCAAAGCTTACGATCCTTCATTCCGAAACTCCGCCTTTCCTCTATATAAAAGGACATTGAATCTATAAAAACAAACAGGGTGTTAGGCAAAGCCAAGCACCCTGAAATGAGCAGTCTGCTTTCAATATGCTGCCTTTATTTTTCATATTATCATATTATCGCAGCTTTGAAAAGACCGTATAAACCAATATTATTCTTTTATTGTTATTTTTGTGAAGAAAGAGTGAAAATCAGAACACTGTATCACCCAAAAATTACTCCACTTCCTGAATTACAGGCAGTATCATCGGATTTCTCTTTGTCTTTGAATACAGGTAATCACCTACATTATCCTTAATTCTGTTCTTAATGCTTCCCCATTCTCTGATGTTGTTGTCAATGCAGTCCTCGATAGCCTTTCTGGCAATGCGCTTGACCTCGTTCATCATCGGTTCAGCTTCTCTTACATATACAAATCCCCTTGAAACTATGTCAGGACCTGCAACAATTTCTCCGCTCTCCCTTGTAATAGTTGTAACTACTACAATCAGTCCGTCCTCAGCCAAGTGTTTTCTGTCTCTTAGAACTATTGAGCCTACATCTCCGACGCCGAGACCGTCAACCAAAACTCTTCCGGCAGGCACCGTTCCCGTAACCTTCATATCAACGCCGTCGAGCTCTATTACATTTCCTATCTCGCCAATGAGGACATGGTTTTCAGGTATGCCCATTCCTATTGCTGTTGCAGCATGTTTTTTGAGGTGTTTATACTCACCGTGAACAGGGATAAAGAATTTCGGCTTTGTAAGTGAAATCATCATCTTCTGCTCGTCCTGACACGCGTGTCCTGAAACGTGCACCTCATACATCGACTCATATACAACATCTGATCCCTGCTTCATAAGCTCGTTTACAACACGGCTTACAAGCTTTTCGTTACCAGGTATAGGCGTTGCGGAGATTATTATAAAGTCGTTGCCTGTCAGGGACACCTTTCTGTGGTCGGACATAGCCATTCTGTAAAGGGCGCTCATAGGCTCACCCTGGCTTCCGGTTGTAATGATTATCATTTTGTCGTCAGGATATCTGCTTATAGCGTCAATCTCAACAAGTACACCGTCAGGCACCTTTAAATATCCGAGCTCCAAAGCCTTTCCTACAACATTCACCATACTTCTGCCCGATACAGCTACCTTTCTTCCGTAGCGTACAGCGGCGTCCATAATCTGCTGAATACGGTGAATGTTTGACGCAAATGTCGCAATTATTATTCTCTTTTTATCAGCACGCTTAAAGAGCAATTCAAAGGATTCTCCAACCTTTCTCTCGCTCATTGTGCTTCCGGGTTTTTCTGAATTAGTGGAGTCCGGCAGAAGTGCTAAAACGCCTTTTGAGCCGAGCTCACCGAATCTTGCAAGGTCTATTACCTCGCCCTCGATAGGTGTAAAGTCAACTTTAAAATCTCCTGTCTGAACAATTATACCGGCAGGAGTGTGTATAGCCATGGCGCAGGCGTCAGGTATGGAGTGGTTAACCCTTACAAACTCAACAGCCATACAGCCCATTTTTACTGTGTCTCTCGGCTTTACTACATTCATCTGCACTCTGCCGAGAAGTCCGTGCTCTTTTAACTTGCCCTCAACAAGACCCAAAGTAAGTCTTGTTCCGTAAATCGGCACATTTATTACTTTTAACAGATACGGCAGCGCACCGATGTGGTCCTCGTGTCCGTGTGTTAAAACTATTCCCCTTATTTTATCCTTGTTAGCTTCGATGAATGTAAAGTCTGGAATTACAAGGTCAACTCCGAGCATATCTTCATCAGGAAATGAAAGTCCACAGTCAACTATAAACATGTCGTTTACGCACTCATACACTGTCATGTTCTTTCCTATTTCGCCAAGTCCTCCGAGAGGAATTATTCTGACAGGAGTCTTTCTTACTTCCTTTACCGTTCTTCTGGCACGGCGTACATTTTTCTGCGGTTTCTCCGCTGTTTTAGTTACTGTATCTGTATTTGGAATTTCAACCTTTTCGTACAATGCTGTGTCTGCCGCAGATTTTAACTTTTCAGAATCACTGCTGCGGCGCTGTCTGCGACCGTTATTTTTTTCTTCTGCTTTTTCAAGTGAATCGACAAGTACTCTTTCTTTCAACATTTTTTCTTCATACCTCCGTTTTTATTTTTAATCGTTCGTAATTCGTTTTTTATGCAGTTGTATCCGACAAAATCAAAATATTATCAATCCAAAACTTATATCAAACACTCTTTTGTGCAATTCTACTCAAATTTATTTTACATTTTTTGCCATTATAAAGACGCAAAATAACAACTTTTTTACCATCACTTTTTTGAATTTAAAGACCGATTTCATAAAAATTGCAAAAATAAACCGCGAATGTTTTACCGAACCTGTTTCAATCAATCACCGTAAAATTAAAATAACCACAGCTACGCATAAATGTTTTATCCGACAATATTTTTTAAAGAGTTATTTTAATATGAATGAGTTTTTCAAAACCGAACACAACATCAATATAATTTTACTTGTATATGTGCCGTATGTCAAGTAAATTCTAACGATAACACGGTGTTATTTTTGTAATAAATGCACATAGTTTATTTATCTGTACCTTTGTTGTATAACTTAAGCATATATGACAATTATATCCGATGAATGCTGTAAAATTACTATATTTTTATTTTGCCTGCTCTTTTTCTTTTTATTTATTAAGGTATTGATAAAAGATAAATAAAGTAATATAATCTAATTTAGAGTATTTTAATACAGTTTAATTTAGGCTATACTTATTAAGCTTAACAGAAAGGCGTTTTAATGAAAGAAGTCGAAATTTTTACAGACGGCGCGTGCTCCGGCAATCCCGGTCCGGGCGGATACGGCGTTGTTCTGAGATATAAAGGCAGAGAAAAAGAGCTCTGCGGCGGCGAAGCTCAGACCACAAATAACCGCATGGAGCTTACAGCTGTTATTGAGGGGCTTTCCGCCCTGAATGAAAAATGCAGCGTCACGCTTTACAGCGACTCAAAATATGTTGTAGACGCTATAACAAAGGGCTGGGCTAAAAAATGGCGCTCAAACGGTTGGATGAGAACTAAAACAGAGCCTGCTTTAAACAGCGATTTGTGGGAAAAGGTGCTCAATCTCTTGCAGGAGCATGATGTTAAATTCGTGTGGGTAAAAGGCCATGCGGGACATCCCGAAAACGAACGCTGCGACGCTTTGGCAGTTTCACAAATCCAAAAATATAAATAAATTGTTAATTTTTAATTTAGTATTTGCAATCTATACTAAATTGGTATATATTAAAATTACAGAGAGCGGAAATACACCGCGCAATGTAAAACTTATACGTACAAGCTATACAATATAAATTTATACACCTGAATTTGCCTTTTTTAAAAAGGCGGGTTTTAAAAGGAATGGGGTTTTTTATGAAACGTTTTGTATATGCAGACAATGCAGCAACAACTAAAATTTCACAGGAAGTACTTGACGCTATGATGCCATACCTCACCGAAGGTTACGGCAACGCATCGAGCATATACTCAAAGGGCCGAGAGGCTAAAACAGCTCTGGAAGAGAGCAGAAAAAAAGTAGCAGACGCTCTTGGCGCTCAGCCTAGAGAAATTTACTTTACATCAGGCGGCTCCGAGTCCGATAACTGGGCTATAAAGGGCGCAGCTGAGTTTTTGGCAGCTAAAGGCAAAAAACACATAATCACAACTGCATTTGAACACCATGCAGTTCTCCATACAGTACAGGCTCTTGCTAAAAAGGGATTTGAGATAACATATATCCCGGTAAACCGCAACGGCGTTGTAAATCCTAAGGATATTGAGGACGCTATCCGCGAAGATACAGCCCTTGTAACAGTAATGTTTGCAAACAACGAGATAGGAACAATACAGCCTATCAAGGAAATCGGTGAGATCTGCCGCCGCAAAAAGGTATGGTTCCACACAGACGCTGTTCAGGCAGTCGGAAACGTACACATCAATGTCGATGAGATGAACATAGACATGCTCTCACTTTCCGGACATAAAATTCATGCACAGAAAGGTATAGGAGCACTTTATGTACGCAAAGGTATAGTTATCCGCAATCTTATCGATGGCGGTGCACAGGAATCCTCAAAGCGTGCAGGTACTGAGAATATTGCAGCAATAGTAGGACTTGCAAAAGCTATCGAAATTGCAAACAACAATATTGACGCAAAGGCAGCTAAACTCACAGCACTTCGCGACAAGCTGATAAAGGAATTTTCAAAAATAGAGCGCAGCCACTTGAACGGTGACGCTGTCAAGAGACTTCCGGGAAATGTAAACTTCTCATTTGAGGGTGTTGAGGGCGAATCATTACTGCTCATGCTCGACGCCAACGGAATATGTGCTTCTTCTGGTTCAGCCTGCACATCAGGTTCACTTGATCCAAGCCACGTGCTCATATCAATAGGACTTCCGCACGAGGTAGCACACGGTTCACTGAGAATTTCACTTGATACATGCAA
>CALXEM010000023.1 GCA_944387335.1 uncultured Clostridia bacterium
GAAAAGACAAAGACAATGGTAATCGAAGGTATGAGCTGTATGCACTGCTCATCAAGAGTTGAAAAAGCACTCAATGCAATCGACGGTGTAAAGGCAGTTGTAAACCTCGAAGAAAAGACAGCTACAATAACACTTTCATCAGATGTAAGTGACGAGGTTCTCACAAAAGCTGTTACAGACGCAGGCTACGAAGTAGTAAGCGTAAGCGTAAAATAAATCAGAAAAGGGATTATTTTTATGAAAGCTAATCCGGAAAAAATAACGAAACTGCTTAAAATTGCACGCGGACAGATAGACGGCATTTTGAAAATGGTTGAAGAGGATAGATACTGTATAGATATATCAAATCAAATTATGTCCACCACTTCCCTTTTAAACAAAACAAACCGTGAGATTTTAAAAGCACATATGGGCGCGTGCATAAAAAACGCATTTGAAGAGGGTACCGAAGAGGAAAAAGAGGAAAAGATAAACGAGGTTTTATCTCTTTTGGATAAGATAAACTAAAGTTTTCTTTACCAAAACATTAAACGTCCCGTCAGACAAAGCAAAATGTCTGACGGGACGTTTCTCTTTTTATTTTAAATTTTATATTCAGTCCTTTAAAGGTATAAATATGATATATGCGTCGTTCGACTCATTTACCGCAAGCGACAGGCATACAGGCTCGCCGTCCTCGGCATAGACAAACGGTCTTTCCAGTCTCTCAGCTACGATAGCTCCGCCGCCGCGCAGTTCAATTTTTTTCTTTGTCAGCACAAAGTCCTCTGCCTTTTCCCAGTCAATTCCGTTTTTTGACACCATCATGCCTATATATGTATGTGCATGGAACACTGCATAATAGCGGTCGGTGTGGCGGTCATACCACATGCTGACATCCTCTGTATCCCAGTCCTGAATTACAGGCTTTTCCTGCATTACAAATCCCCTGTCAGGATAATCTGACACAGCTATTGCCTGATTTCTTTCAAATTTGTCTGTATTCGGCTTATCGCCTTTTACTATGAGATAATAGCGCGAGTCTTTACCTTTTGTTATCGCAGGATTTACCGTCAGTGTAGTGATAGGTCCTGACGGCTCAATGAGCGGTGTCTCGGATACTTTAAACGGCTTGTCCAAAGAATCAGAAACTGCCACAAATGTGCGCTGATTTGTACGCAGCATTTTCCAGTTAGGGTGGGTATATGCCACACGTGCTGTTTCAATCATCTCATCGTTGCTGATTTTTCTGTCAGAATGTGTACTGCAAAAATATAAGTAGTACTTTCCGTCAAAATATTTTAACTTAGGATTGTGCGCCGTTATCTTTTCGCCCGGTTCATAGCTGTCCTTTTCAAAGTCGAGCAGTGTACCCACATATCTGTACGGTCCGTAAGGTTTTTCCGACACAGCGTACGCGATAATAGAATGGGTAAGCCATCCGCCGTCAAATGTAAGCTCTCGCCTCCACTTAGAATAGCATAGGTGATACAGTCCGTCGTCGGTGCGTATAACCGAGCTGCACCACTGAAAATAATTATCGTCGCGAAAAATGTTCTCCTCACCGATAGGGCGTATTTTGTCTGAAATAACTCTCTCTGTCTGGTTATTTTGCATGTTGTTTAATCACTCCTGTATTTTATAGTGTCCGTAGAGAATTTACAAAAAGTATAGCCCTTTTTTCACACAGTGTAAAGAAATAAATTAAAAGAAAAATACGGCGCGGTAAAAACCCGCGCCGTATTTTTATGACTTATTCAATTAGTCGCAGCAGCAGTTGCGGTTGCAGCCGCACTCGTTCTGAATAGGCATTGCATTGTTTCCGCAGCAGCAGAATACGATGAGAAGAAGAATAAGTATCCAACAGCAATTATTTCCACCAAAACAGTTCATAATAAATCTCCGTTCCGCCTCCGCACAGGCTTTAAATTATAATATAGTATTTTTAGTAAAACAATTTTTAATTGTCGGTCTTTCGTGCGGGAAAGTTTTTAATTTGTTTTACACCACATACTATGTGAGTTTGCAGATATGTGTTACAGAGTATTTTATATATTTTTAAAAAGGTATAATTTTCTTTTGAACGCCAATATTATGTATATAAATAACCGATTTTTCTGTTCTACTTAATTGTCGGAGGTGTTCATACTTGTATTCAATGAACCAGTTTACTTCAGCCGCTCAAAAGGTACTTAAAACAGCCGCCGCACAGGCATCTGAGACATCGTCCCCCAGTGTGGAGAGCATACATCTGCTATACGGGCTTTTAGCACAGAACGACTGTACGGCATCAAGCATACTTAAAGAGGAAGGTCTCACAACACAGGATTTAAAGCTGATTTTGCTTAAAAATGCCCCGTTTAAAAAAACTCAGGATAAAACTGCACCCGAGTTTTCCCCGCGTTTAAAGCTAATATTTGACCGCGCTTTTATAGAAGCTAAGCTATACAACGACGCTAAAACGGGCACAATACATCTTTTGATAGCTCTCTTAAAGGATGAAAGCGGCCGTGCCGTTAAGGTATTGGAGGATTTAGGCTTTGACACTGCTTCAATTCTCAGAAACATATATGACTTTTTAAAAAAAGAACGTGAGAGCACAGATGAAAGGCAAATGAGAACAAAATCAGCCTCGCACAGTGCAAAACTCTCAAAATATACTGTAAATTTAACCGAGCTTGCACTGCAAAACAAGCTGGACCCTGTATTCGGACGTGAAAAGGAGCTCAACAGAATTATACAGATTCTTTGCCGCCGCAGAAAGTCCAACCCGTGCCTTATCGGTGACGCAGGCGTAGGTAAATCGGCGCTTGCAGAGGCATTGGCTCAAAAAATAGCGTTTGGAAAAGTCCCGCTTCCCCTTTTGGGAAAACAGCTCTTATCATTGGATTTAACGGCTATGGTTGCCGGCACAAAGTACCGCGGCGACTTTGAAGAACGCATTAAAGGCATAGTTGAGGAGACAGCAAAGAGCTCAAATATAATTTTATTTATAGATGAAATTCATTCACTTGTTGGTGCGGGAGCGGCAGAGGGTGCAATAGATGCCGCAAATATATTAAAGCCGTATCTTGCCAGAGGACAAATACAGGTGCTCGGAGCTACCACTTACGACGAATTTAAAAAATATATTGCCGCCGACAGTGCATTGGCAAGACGCTTTCAGGAAGTTTTACTTAACGAACCGTCAGCCGAGGACGCCGAGAAAATACTCGAGGGCATTTCTTATAAATACGAACAGTTTCATAATGTCAAAATAACAGGCGAGGCAATACATGAAGCCGTTGTAAAGTCAGTACGTTTTCTGCCCGATAAAAAGTTGCCCGACAAAGCTGTCGATTTGATAGACGAAGCGTCTGCCAGAGTAAGCTTAAACGCCTTTAAGCGTTCGGGGGCAAACAGCGTATCCGCTAAACTGCGCATACTCGACGAAAAGATGACCGCCGCTGTCAACGCGCTGGACTTTGATGAGGCGTTTAAAATACGAGATGAAAAAAGAGAACTCGAAAAAACTAACAGTGAATTATTCGAAAGCAGTGATATGTGTCCGTGCGTTACAGCCGAGGATATAGATGAGGTTTTAGCAGATACATCAGGAATACCTCTTAACACACTGACTCAAAGTGAAAAGGAAAAACTGAAAAATCTGTCAGCCATACTGCACAGGCGTGTAATAGGTCAAAACAGCGCTGTCGATGCTTTGTGCAGTGCTGTGCGCCGTAATTTTTCGGGTATGAGGGATTTTTCAAAACCGATAGGCTCATTTTTATTTTTAGGTCCTACCGGTGTGGGCAAAACAGAGCTTGCAAAAGCCCTTGCCGAAGCAATATTCTCATCAGAAAAGGACCTTTTACGATTTGATATGTCGGAGTATTCGGAAAGTCACAGCGTATCAAGACTCATAGGCTCTCCTCCGGGATATGTCGGTTTTGAGCAGGGCGGCTTGCTCACCCAAAAGGTACGCAGAAAACCTTACAGTGTCGTTTTGTTCGACGAAATCGAAAAGGCTCACCCAGATATTCTCAATATACTTTTACAGATACTCGACGACGGCGTTTTGACCGACTCACGCGGCAATCAGACAGAATTTAAAAATACGGTTATAATAATAACCTCAAATCTCGGAAAGTCACTTTGGGAAAATAAAAAGAGCCTCGGCTTTTCATTTGATACCGGCTCTTTAAATGAAAACACTGACGCGCGTGATACGGCTGAGCTTAAAGCACTATTCCGTCCCGAGCTTTTAAACAGGATAGATAAAGTTATCCCCTTCTCCAAACTCAGTCGCGAAGAACTTGTAATGATATGCGTAAAACTTGTACAAAACCTCTCCGAAAGAGCTTTTGATTCGGGAATAGAGCTAGACTTTGACAGCAGTATCTATGACTATATTGTTGACAAAAACATAAAAAAATGCTCGGAATACGGAGCACGAGAGCTTACAAGAACTATTCAGGAGGAATTAGAGCCACTGTTAACGGAAATTTGGTTTAATAAAGAAGATGAAGATGTGGAAAAAATACACTGCATGTACTCAAAAGCTGAAAATAAAATAATTGTATCTAAAAATGAGGTATGCATTTCTCCGGATACTGTTGCAATATAAAATTCCGATGAAATCTATATTTTCAAATCATTAAAAATAAATATTCTTACACAAAAAAGGTATGCCGCCTGTATTTTTCAGACGACATACCTTTTGGCTGTCTTAAAAAATTATATATGATTTAACATTAGCTGAGAACTTCCTCTGCTTCTGCTTTGTCTTCGTTTGTTGCTGCGCGCATTCTAACAGCAATCTCTTTGATTGCATCCTGTGTATCTGCATCAAATTCGCCGTCCATTGTAAAGTCATAAACAATGTATCCGCCGTCAAGTACTAAGATGTACTCATAAACAGATTTTGTTGCAGAACCGTCAGCTGGTGTAAGTGTCATTCCAAGCTGCCAAGCCATCTTTGAGTTTATCTGTACAGCTTTATCCTCAGTAACCTCAACTGTTCCGTTTGCAGCCTGATATTCGTCAAGATAAAAATCCTTAAGGTCGTTTACTGTTTTAACACCATCTTTTGTATAGTGTGTTATTGTACATGTTGCGCCGCTTGGAAGTGTGTATTTATACTGATTTTCACCTGATGCTTCTTCCTCAGTCCATGTAAGAGGTATTCTACATGCTCTATCCTCAATAATAAGAACATTGTAATCTCTAGGCTCTTCTGCTTTACTTGATGAGCTCTGATTCTCCTGTGTCTGATTACCGCTGCCCGATGAATCGCTGCATGCTGCCATTGATACCGCAATCATCATACTCAAAATTAACGCAAGTGCTTTTTTCATAATCCATTCCTCCATTTTATGATTGAATTTAGAATAAAAATTGCAGGCTCTTGCATATAGCCTAGCTCCGATCCTCAACTAAAAGAATAAAACAAAATTGTTAATTGTTGAACATATACAAATTATAATCTTTAATTTAATTTTTTTAGTTAAGTATATCTTATATTCACTATTATACTCATTTTTTAATTATATTCAACTCTTTTTTATCATTTGTTTATATTTTTATATTAAATTTGCACATTTTTCTATATATAGTATGTACTAAAAAATTAAAGCACAATATAAAGTATACTCAAAAATATTGCATATACACTAAACTTCATTTTGTGCACAAATTCTTTACATTTTTCACCACTGCCATTCATTTTTTATTCTCAATTCTTCATAATACTTTTCCCACTTTTCATCATTTACAATACACTCAAATTTATATTTAGAATTTTCAAATGAATAAGCTCCTGCAAGCTGCATTTTTATTTCCTGTGATGAATAGAGCATAAACTTAGTGGGAATGTCACTTGCATAAAGTCCGCTGTTTTGAGAAAGCTCTGACACCATATTGCAAAATTCAGAAATTCTATCCTTTATAAAATGCTCATCTGATTCATATTCTAAAAGTAATTCTGCTTCACCGTATTTATTCCTGTTTATCTCAACTTCGATATTCTTTTCAGGATAAATACTCTCAAGCTTTTCTTTAATTATTACAATCGCATCAAAGTCAAGGCTTTCATTTCTAGTTGCACTTTCTGCTGTTTTTTGTGCACATGCCATATCACCGTAATATACAACATATACGGCATAATATCCGCAGTCAACTATGTATACTCCTCTGTCATTTTCTTTAAATAGGTATATATCGTTTTCTTCATCATCGCTTATTTTCTGTGTATCCTCAGCAGAATACTCAAAATTAAGCTTTTCTGGAACTTCCGCACTCAATACAGAGTCAAAATACTCCTTTTTAACAACATATATTTCTACACTCTGTGTATCAGATTTATATGATGTCATGCTATCCGTATATTCATATTCAAAAAAATCGTTTTCAGGCACCAAAAAACAAACTTTATTTTGCCATACCCATTTAAAGTCAATGCTTTTACTTTCTCTTTCGGAGCAAGCTGTAAAAAAAATTAAAGATAAAAATATCGCCACCGCTGTCAAAATTATACGTTTTGTCATACCTCTGTCCTTTTTTATTATTGTCGAATTTTGTCTAATAGCTGTTTTATTTCATTATGATTATATTTCTGTATAAATGCAATAGTTTTTATTTCTTATTTCGTCAAAATGACAGTTGCTTTTTGTATACTGTTGTGGTATATTTTTATTAAAATAAACTATACGGAGTTGGTATAATATGAGTATAAATGTAATTGGCGGAACACTTGAGCAAAAAGAAATAAACGCTTATATTGAGCATATAGAAAAAAATAATCCTAACAGAAAAGTAGACACGCTGAATATAGAGCTTGACGGTGATTTTGTAAATCTCTCATACACACTCACACCGGTACCGTTTGAGAGAATCAGACGTATAACCGGCTATCTTGTCGGAACAACCGACAGATGGAACAATGCTAAAAGAGCAGAGGAGCATGACAGAGTAAAACATTCCTGCTCATGCGGTGAATAATTTTTGTGTTCTCGTTTTTTCTCCAATAAAAAGATAAGGCTGGCGGAATATTCCGTCAGCCTTATCTTTTTATTTTAATAGTTTATTTTACAGACCGTTTACCACATTTTGAGGTTTGCCATCCATAAATGACTTTAAGTTATCATATACAATGTCATTAAGCCTTACTCTAGCCTCGTAAGGAGCCCAGCCGATATGTGGTGTAAATGTGCAGTTTTTAGCCTTTAAAAGAGGATTGTCCTCTCTCATAGGCTCGACGTTAACAACATCTATGCACGCATAGCCGAGCTTTCCTTCGTTGAGTGCGTCTGCCACATCCTGCTCATCTATAAGCGGACCTCTTGCTGTATTTATCAGTATCGCCGTATCTTTCATCTTAGCTATGCTGTCCTTGTTTATCATGCCCTTTGTCTCCTCGAACAGCGGACAGTGCAGGCTTATTACGTCGGCACGTGAAAAGAGTTCATCAAGCGATACATATTGCGCTACTTCATCCTTAAACTCATGTCTGGAATAGGCTATAACGTCCATTCCGAACGCTTTAGCAATTTTGGCTACTGCCTTGCCTATGCTTCCGTAGCCGATTATTCCGAATGTTTTGCCGCACAGCTCTATAAGTGGATAGTTCCAAAACGTAAAGTCATCACTGCGTACCCACTGACCGTCATATACCGCTCTGGTGTGCTCGCCCACATGGTGACATACCTCCAAAAGGTGCGCAAAGACAAGCTGTGCCACTGAATCGGTGCTGTAACCCGGTACGTTTGCCACAGGTATTCCTTTCTGTCTTGCGGCTTCAATGTCCACAATGTTGTAGCCTGTTGCCAATATGCCTATCATCTTAAGATTTTTTGCAGAATTGATTGTCTGTGCATTGAGCGGTGCTTTGTTGGTGAGCACTATGTCGGCGTCTGCTATACGTTCAGGTATTTTCTCTACAGGTGTTCTGTCATAGACTGTAAGTTCTCCCAAAGACGCTATTTTATCCCATGAAAGGTCTCCGGGATTGGCGGCATAGCCGTCAAGTACAACTATTTTCATTTCTTATCTTCCTTCCTTAAAAATTTATATAAAATCTTTTACAACATCGACCATGCCAAATCAAGAGTGCGCTTGCTTGAAGCTATAACAGCAAACGGGTCCTCATCCTTCCACGGCTTCACCTCAAAGCTTACAATAGGTCTATCTTCTATCGGGCATTCCTTTAAAAAGCCTATGTCAAAAAGGCACTTCAAAAAAGCTCTGAGCTCGTAAACCGAGTTTTCGCTGTTTGGAAAACCAAATCTCGGGTGCGCGTCGCCGTATGCCTCGCACTCAGGCTTTATAACAGCGTTTCCTATGTGTACGTGCTTTAAATAGTCCTTTATCGGCAAAAGGGACTCCTCTATCGTCTCGTGCAAAAGCGGTATATGGCTCAAATCTGCCAAAAGTCCGAAATTATCTGTGTGATTGCTCATCTCGCATGCAAATTCTGCCGCACGCTTTGCAGGACCTATAAGGCTCTTTTTGTCCACATCGTAGTCAAAAACCTCAAGCAGTATGGGCATATCTCCCTTGCTCTTTGCATATCTGCACATCTCCAAAACAGATTTTTTGAGTGCATCCATGTGCTCAGACAGCTTTTTCTCGTCATATTTTCCGCTTAAAAAGGCAAATCCGCAGGCATTCATCTCATACGCCTCATCAATGCCCTCTTTCATGTTCTCAAGCGCCTGCAAACGCTCTTCTTCATTGAGTGAATTTAAGTTCTGTCCTGTTGTGAGCAGTCTCGGTTGTGCAGCGTATGCCATTGTTATGCCCGACTGAGCTACAAGCTCTTTTACTTTCTGAGCAGTTTTTTTATCCTTTATCCAGGAAATTTCCACAGCATGAAAATAACTGTCGTTGACTATCGCCTTTACTGTCTCTTCAATATCCTCGCTGTCGCCTTTCATGGTCTGAGGAAATGCCATAAAATGAATAATTCCCGGTTTAAAGTAGTTTAGCATTGATTTTTTATCCACAGCACATCTCATCTCCTGACTTAAAATTTTCTGTCCTTATTTTGAGGTTATTGTATCACATTTTTATTTTTACAACAATATATCATAAAGTGCAAAATGACTATTTTAATATTACACCTAATAAAAAGTAAATATTTAGCCATTTCATGTTAATTGAACTGAGACATAAAAAATGTTATAATTATTATAATAATATTTAGGAGAGATTTTATTATATAAGGAGGTAATAATGACCGGAGGACTTTTACTTATAGGAGCAGTAATTTTAATCTGCATTTTAATGAATAATTTTTTGGAAAAGCTGCCCATACCGTCGCTGATAATTTTTATTGCGCTCGGTATGTGCTTCGGTGAAAACGGTATACTCAAAATATCATTTGACGACTATGAATTTGTAAATTTGATATGTTCTGTTAGCCTTATATTTATAATGTTTTACGGTGGCTTTGGAACTAACTTAAAGCAGGCACGTCCTGTAATTTTGCAGTCGGTCACGCTTTCAACATTAGGCGTAGCCGGAACTGCCGTTACAGTCGGACTTTTTGCACATTTTGTTTTAAAGCTGCCGTTTACGGAAAGCCTGCTAATAGGCTCTGTGATATCCTCAACAGACGCAGCGTCAGTTTTTAATATTCTTCGTTCAAAAAAACTCGCCCTTAAAAACCATACCGACTCGCTTTTGGAAATAGAATCAGGTTCAAACGACCCTGTTTCATATATGCTGACAACAATAATAATTGCCGTTATGGCAGGCGGAGAAGTTCCCGTCGGTACTCTGCTGTTTGAACAGATTGCTTTTGGTGTTTTATTCGGTATATTCATAGCAAAAATCACAACATGGTTTCTTGAAAAGGACTTTTTCACCTCACAGCAGAGCAGAACGGTCTTTTTATTCGGAATAACGCTTATAGCATACGCTTTACCGACTGTTTTCAACGGCAACGGATACCTTAGCGTCTATTTATGCGGTATTATATTAGGTAACACAAAGCTTTCACAGAAAAAATATTTTGTACATTTCTTTGACGTCATAACCGACGTGGCGCAGGTTATAATATTTTTCCTTTTAGGACTTTTAGTAACACCTGTAAATCTCCCGTCGGTTCTCTTGCCGGCTCTGCTCATCACCGTTTTCTTAACCTTGATTGCAAGGCCTTTGGTGTGCGGAGTTTTACTGCTGCCTTTTAAGACGTCATTTGGTCAGTTTGCCGTTGTGTCATGGGCGGGATTAAGAGGTGTTGCTTCAATAGTTTTTGCAATTTCCACCGTACTCAGCGGCATAGATACAAGCTACAATCTGTTTAACTTGGTGTTCTGCATTGTACTGTTGTCAATTTCCGTTCAAGGCACTCTGCTGCCGTGGATTTCACGTAAACTGTCCATGATAGATAAAAACTCCGATATTGCCAAAACCTTTAATGACTATCAGGAAGAAAGCGACGTAAGTTTTATTAAAATTCACCTAGATGAATCACATCCGTGGTGCGGTCACACTCTCAAGGAGCTGTCTCTGCCGAAAGATCTGCTTGTAGTAATGATTATCCGCGATAATTTCACAATACTCCCAAACGGAAAGACCCGCTTACAAAGAGGAGATTTACTTGTATTTTCAGCACGTTCATTTGAGGACAGAGAACACCTTTACCTTCAGGAGGTAGTAATCAGCCGTTCAAGCAAATATGTAAATTTACCACTGTGTAAAATTCCAAGCACGGAAAACAAACTTATTATACTTATCAAACGCGGCACAAGTACAATAATACCGACAGGCAGCACCGTTATTCTGCCGGATGATGTTTTGGTAGTCGCTCAGCTAAAAGAGCACTCGTTAAAGAAATAAACAAAACAGGCACCTTGAAAAAGGTGCTTTTTGTTTTTGCAAAAATTACAGTATTTGTTTTGTCAGCCGTTTAATTGTTTTAGATGATATGCTGTGATAAAATAAGCTTATTAAACTGTTTTTATAAAGGGGGATTTTTTATGAAATATTCATTTTTAACAGCATGCGCGGTTTCATCGGAAAATGACGGAATAAAACTGCTTGAGATAGATGAAAGTGCCGAAAAATCAGGTTTATCAGTGTCGGAAAAGCTCTCATTAACTTCGCTTTCGAACATATCATTTATTGCAGTTTTCGGAGAATATATCTACGCCGCCGATGAAAACGACTTTGACGCAAAAATACACTGCTTAAAGCTGTGCGATAACTCTTTAAAGCTTATTTCAACCGTTAAAATCCCCGACGCTTTCGGACTGTGTCATTTGAGTATATCCAGCCAAAACTCTCTTTTATTCGCCTCATGCTATGCCAGCGGTCACGCTGCCGCATTCGATATATCTAATCCCGAAAAGCAAAAGCTTATCTTTGTTCACGATACTTTAAAGGACAGGCCCTCCCCTGACATGTACGCCAGAAGCCACTGTACGGTGGAAGATCCAACCCACCGCTTTGCGTTCAGCGTAAATATCGCACTCGACAGGATATATTCATATAAAACAGATAAAGCCTCCGTACAGAAAAACACTGACTTTAAATATTTACAGTTAAAAACGGGACACGGTCCGAGACACATGATATTCCACCCGCTCCTGCCTGTTGCTTACTGCGTGACAGAGTATTCGAACAAGCTTATCTTTATGGAATATTCCCCGTCAGACGGCTCACTCTGTGTAAAAGACGAGCTTTCAACGCTCGATAGCAGATTTTCCGGTGAGAGCTACGGTGCCTCACTGACTGTAAGCGGCGACTGCAAATATCTGTATGTCAGCAACCGCGGAGAAAACTCAATAGCGGTATTTTCGCTTGACGCAGACGGCACACCGAAAAAAATACAGACTTTCCTTTTAAAAGGCGACTGGCCAAGACACATCGCTCTGTCAGACGACGGAAAATATATGGCTGTATCCGAGCAGAGAAGCAACTTTACAGAGTTTTTAAAACTTGATAACGGTATTATTAAAGAAAGTGTACTCACAATAGGCGGAGAAAATCCGTGCTTTGTGTGCCAAGTAAAACTTTAAGGAGAATTTATAAAAATTGAGATTCAAACGCGTTTATATAGAAATTTCAAATATATGCAATATGAATTGCAGTTTCTGCTCAACTATAAAAAGGGAAAAACGGATTATGACGGTAGATGAATTTGACAATATCACAACTCAAATCCGCCCTTTTTCCGATTACGTATATTTTCACGTCAAGGGTGAGCCGCTTCTGCATCCTCAGCTGGACAGGCTCTTCGACATATGCCATGAGAAAAAATTAAGGGTAAATCTCACTACAAACGGTACACTCCTGCCGAAGAAAAAAGAGCTTTTATTCTCAAAACCGGCTTTAAGACAGGTTAATTTATCCCTGCACAGCTTTTCTGAGCACGATGTGTCAGAAAAACATTTTGACGAGGAAAGATATGTAAACTCGCTCATTGAGTTTGCAAAACAGGCAAGTCAAAAAAAGATAATAACTGTGCTGCGCCTGTGGAATCTGGACGACAATCACACAGCGGACGAAAAAAGCCTTGCGATAATGAAAAAAATTGAACGTGAATTTTCGTTTACAGGCGACTTGGCGCACGAGATGCAGGAAAAAAGCAGCGTAAAGCTCATGCCATATACATTTATAAGCTGGGACGAGCAGTTCGAGTGGCCAAGTCTTGACAGCGGCTATTACAGCGAGTACGGCAGGTGCCACGGTATGCGGGACCTTATAGCTATTCTTGCCGACGGCACAGTGGTACCGTGCTGTCTTGACTCAAACGGAATTGTAAATTTAGGCAACGTATTTGAAAAGAGCTTTGATGATATAATAAATTCTCCGCGGGCTAAGGCGATAACCGAGGGCTTTCGCAATCAGCGAGCCGCGGAAAAGCTTTGCCGCACCTGCACTTACCGCACACGCTTTGACAGAATGTAAAGAAAGGGGCTGTTTAAATGAAAATACTCCACACATCTGACTGGCATATCGGAAGATATTTATACGATTACAGCCTCTTGGAAGATCAGGAATACATATTAAATGAGATTTTTGACATCGCCGTAAACAACTGTGTTGACGCCGTTGTGATAAGCGGAGATCTGTTTGACCGTTCGGTGCCGTCCTCGCCTGCCGTAAGCGTGCTCGATGACTTTTTTTACAGACTTGTTCAAAACGGAATAAAGGTTTTGGCAGTATGCGGAAACCATGACGGACGTCAGCGAATGGGCTTTTTGAGCCGTATGTGCACTAACAGCGGAATTTACCTTGTAAATGAATTTAACACCGAAAACTGTTTGGCGTCATTTTCGGATGAATTCGGCAAAATAAACTTTTACTTTGTGCCGTATCTTGAGCCCACCGACTTAAACGATAACGAGATAAAAACCTTTAACGATGCGTTTAAAAAAGCCGTTGAGATTATCTCTGAAAACTTTGACGAAAACGAGCGCAACATAATAGTAGCGCACGGATTTTTTGCCGGAGTGTCCGACAGCGGTGAAAACGACGTGATTTTCAGCGAATCGGAAATATCGGTAGGACCTGCTGACATGATAAGCGCTGATTACTTAAAAAAATTCGACTACGCCGCTTTGGGGCATCTTCACAGGGCACAGCATACGGGAGAAAAATATATCCGTTACAGCGGCTCGCCGTTAAAATATGCCGTAGAGGACACATCTGAAAAATCGGTGGCAATAGTGGATATACGCCAAAAGGGAGATATTTCTATCGATACAGTAAAGCTTCATCCGAAAAGGGATATAAAAACCGTAAGGGGAAGCTTTGAGGATGTCCTTAATCCCCTGCCCGGTACAGAATATTTGAACGACTACATCTTCGCCGTTATAACAGACGATTTTGTGATACCTAACGCCATGGCACAGTTAAAAAACGTGTATCCGAATATTTTGGGTATGCGTATAGTATCGCGCGAAAATGAGCAGAACGCTGTTTTAAATATAAACTCAGAACTTTTAAAGACCGATATGCTCACGCTATTTGGTGAGTTTTACTCAGCTTTAAAGGATTCACCGCTCGACGGTGAAAGGCTAAAAATTGCACAGGACGCTGTTGATACTGTGGAGAAAGGCAGGTGTGACGATTGAAACCGATAAAACTAACAATAACATCGTTCGGTCCGTTTGCCGATACTCAGACTGTTGACTTTACATCCTTTGAGGACGGAATATTTCTTATAACCGGAGATACTGGAGCGGGCAAGACAACCATCTTTGACACCATATGCTTTGCGCTGTTTGACGAAGCCAGCGGAAACGCGCGTCAAAATGAAAACTTTAAAAGCGATTACGCCGCCCCGAGCAGTATATGCTCCGTCACGCTTGACTTTACCGTGAACGGCAAAATGTACAGCATTTACCGTCAGCCGAGGCAGGAAGTCCTCTCAAAGCGCACAGGCACAATGGTAACACAGCAGGCTAAATCACAGCTAACAATGCCGAATTCCGAGATAATTGCGGGCCCTAAAGCGACTGTTGCGGAAATTGAGAACATACTGCATTTAAACTGCAGTCAGTTCAAAAAAATAGTAATGCTCGCTCAGGGAGAATTTCAAAAACTGCTCTCTGCCAAGAGCGACGAAAAGCAGGAGATATTCCGAAAGATATTTGACACTGATATATATAAGCAGTTCGCAAATGAGCTTTCACAGCGTGCAAGCAATCTATCGGCACAGCTTAAAGGCATAGACGAGAAGATTTCGGCACTTTCCTCATCATTTATAACGGAAAATGAAGAGCTCAAAGCTTTAATTGCAGAAAAGTCTGACTTTAATAAAATCTCTCGCCTTATGCTAGAGCAAAACGAAAGCGATGAAGTACAGATAAAGTCACTGTCCGCAGAGCTTGAAAAAAAGGAAAAGGAAGCGTTTTATCTCTCCTCCCTGCTCGAAAAATCAAACGAGCTAAAAACAAAAAGAGAAAAGCTAAACGACTTTTCTGAGCAATACAATAAACTTTTGACCGAAAAGGACAAATATAAAAAATTAAAAGACGATATTGCCCTGCTCGACAGTATGCACGAAAAGATAATTTCACGAATAAAAATGCGCGAGCTTGCTGACACAGCAGACAACATAAATAAAAATCTATCAGAGTTAAAGTCAAAGATAACGGCGTCCGAGGAAAGCCTTAAAAGTATATCGAAGCAATATAACAAAATCCCGTCAATGCAGACATCTCTCGACAAGCTAACAGAACAGCACACTTTGATAAAACAAAAGGAAGAACAGCTCGCAAAGCTCAATGAAGCAAATTCCGCGCTTTCAAAGCGTGAGGAACAGTTAAAAAACAGACTGCGCCAAAACAATATACTCGGTATGCTAAAGCTGAGAGCTCAGTATCACACAGAGCTTGACGATACCCAAAAACTGCTCTCCGAGTTTGAAGAACAGCTTAAAAACACAGATAAATACTCAAAAAAATACAGCGAATATATACAGCTTAACGCAGAATACCAAAAGCACCACGCCGATTTCTGGAGCATGCAGGCGGCTGTTTTGGCGGAGGGTTTGTCCGACGGTATGCCGTGTCCTGTATGCGGCTCGACAGAGCACCCTAAAAAAGCTGAATTCCACAGTGAAAGCATATCGCAGGAGAAAATAGATGCCGAACGCAAAACGGTCGACAATGCTTCAAAGGCGATTTATGACTTAAAGTCAAAGATACATTCAGAGTTTTCAGCCGTTGCACGCACTTTAAAGCTAATATTTACTCAGAAAGTAAATGTCAGCTTTATAAAAGAACAACTCATCGAGTTTACCGAAAAATATAATCTGAAAGTATCAGAGCTTCAGGAAAAAATATCTTTACAGGAAAAAGAAATCTCAAAGCTCACCGATATAAATAAAGTAAATTCGTCTGAGTTTTACGACACAGCATATATTGACGGCGAAATTCTGAATATGCAAAACAAGATAGCGGCGTCTGAGGAAAGTATATCCTCGCTCAAAGAGAATATATCTGAAATGCGCGCTCAGCTCACGGAGGAGTTTAATTCTCACGAGAAAATTCAATCAGCTCTTTTAAAAATAAAGAGCGAATACAAGAATATAAGCGACAAAATTTCCGCAGTGAGAAAGGCATATGACGAGCTTACAAAGCAGATTGCCGTTTTAAAATCGTCATATCAATCCGACACAGTCAGATTAAACGATGTTTCGGAAAACTACAAAAAAATATCCGACGAGCTTTCCGACGCAGATACAGCGCTTTTGGACAATCTGATTTTACGCAGAAAGGACATTGAGCAGACGCGCGTACCTGTAAACGAATACGAAGAAAAACTGCGCAGTGCCAAGACAAATATTGATATTCTCACATCTGACATAAACAGTCTTGACAAAAATATTCCCGACGGCATTGAGGAATCCGCTCAAAAGGCAAAAGACGAATTTTCTCAGATAAAAAATGCCGTATCGTCCAAGTCGACCGCGCTGAGCTTAAATAAAAACACATTAAAACGCATTGAGGAGCATATGAAGTCGAGCAGTGAAATAAGGGACGAATATATAAACACGGCTGAGCTTGACAGAATAGCTTCAGGCGCAAACGAAAAGCGCATTTCCTTTGAAAGATATGTGCTTGCGTCATACTTTGAGGACGTCATAAAATTGGCAAACGAGCGTCTTAAGGTTATGAGCGATTACAGATATTCACTCAGACGCCGTGAGGAGAGAGAAAAATTCGGAAAAGCCTCAGGACTTGACCTTGAGATATTCGACACATACACAGGCTCGGCACGCCATATAAACACGCTGTCGGGCGGTGAAAGCTTTAAGGCATCGCTCGCGCTTGCGCTTGGACTTGCCGATATTATGACAATGCGCTCGGGAGCTGTGAGCATTGAGACAATGTTTATAGACGAGGGCTTTGGAACGCTTGACCCGCACTCGCTTGACAGTGCGGTTTCAACTCTGCTCTCACTCTCCGACACAAAAAACGGTCGCCTTGTCGGAATAATAAGCCATGTACCTGAGTTAAAGGAAAAGATACGCTCTAAAATATCCGTCACAGCATCCCGAAGCGGAAGCAAAATAACAGTCGGATAAATTCTTTCAAAAATAAAAAAGCGTCTGCAAATACCGTTTTAACAGGCATTTAAACAGACGCTTTTACTTTTAAAATATTAGCTTTTAAGTGGTGAACAAAAATATGAATTACAAAAAAATCGACCCGCAAACACTTTTACGAAAAGAGCATTTTACACACTATCTTGAAAATGTTCCGTGCTCATACGCCATAACTGCGGACATAGATATAGACACACTCGTCAAAGAGGTCAAAAGCCGTAAAATAAAGCTCTACCCCGCTCTTATCTATATTCTATCCACTCTCATAAACCGACATGAGGAATTCAGAATGTCCTTTAATAAAAATGATGAGCTGATTTTATGGGATTATATGAACCCATCATTTACGGTGATGAATACGGATACAAATACATTCAGCTCGCTTTGGTGCGAGTACAGTGAGAATTTTTCAGAGTTTTATAAAAACTACCTTGATGTAACAGAGCGTTTTTCATCCTCCGTACACTTTACACCTCAGACCGACTGCCCCGAAAACACTTACCCCATATCATCAATACCGTGGATAATCTTTACGGGATTTAACTTAAATCTGCCCAAAAGTGAAAAGTATCTCACACCGATATTCACTTTCGGTAAATACTTTACAAAAGACGGCAAAACAGTAATCCCTGTATCAATGCAGGTTCATCACTCCGCCGCAGACGGATTTCACACCTGCCGCTTTTTAAACGAGATAACTCAGATGAGCGACAGCTGTACAGACTGGCTTTAACATTACAGCGTACAGTAAATATTAGTCTCCCACGCAGGTATGTACGGGTGGTGGCGCAGATATATTTTATACTCGGGCTCAAGCTCGTGTATTAGCAGTACAAGCTCAAAAAAGTCCGACGTTTTGTGATAAGCCGACACCATAAGCTTAGGCTTTAGAGTATTGAGTGTGTTTTTGCCAGAGATAAGCGCCTCTTTTTCAACACCCTCAACGTCCATTTTTATAATCGTTATATCTCTGCCCTGTGCAATGTTGTCGACAGTATCAACATTTACAGGGCGTATTTTTTTGCCCTGTTCGTCAAGGGAAAGCGACGACATTCTTCCCGCCAAATTCTGAAACATCAGCGTCGTTCTGTTATTCCATATTCCCACATTTACGCACTCACAGTTCTGTATATCCTTTGTATTGTTCTCAAGCTTTCTGAAGTTTTTAACGTCAGGCTCTACCGCGCATATCGCCCTGTATTTTCCGCCGACAGCCGCAATAAACTCTCTAACCGTATCACCGTCATACGCCCCCAAATCGAGAAAACTCTCACTGTCGGAAAGTGAAAATATATCTGAAAAAACCTCGTCCTTTACAGTTTCGCTGTTTTTAAGATACTTTATCTTTCCGCTGAGCTTATAGTTTATCTGGTCGGCAAAAACCTTTTTTGACTGCTCGTCCGCCAAAAGCGAATACGCTTTTTTAAGCTTATCGGCATTTTTTTCGATGTACTCAAAGTCGACGCATTCGTCGGAAAAAAGCGGCAAATCTGGCGCTAAAAGCTCGTGCTCGTCCGCTATGGAGTATATCCTGTTCAAAAGTCCCTCTTCAAACGCTCCGAAAGCCAGTAAAACTATAAAGTCATCATACTGCTGACAGATGTCCGAATATTTATAAACCTTGTATCCGTTAAACGACTGTCCCCTTACAAAATCGTCGCTTGCAAACATCGCGTCTATCGTTATACCGTATTTTTGGCATTTGTCGAATATCTTTAAAGCGCCGTCGCCCATGCCATATATCACAATGGGTTTATCGGCTCTTTTAAGCCTTTGCCATACAGTCTCTTTTTCATATATAAAGTCAAGCTGACACACTTACCTACACTCCTAAAACTAAATTACAGATATATTATATATTGTTTCTTTATTCTGCGCAAACGTGCAAGTTTCTGAATGATTTAACTTTTTAAAAGTCATTTTATATATTAAATTTATGTTTAAACAATACAAAAACAAAAATATTTGCAATTTTTACAATTTGTTAATGCAAAAATTTGATTTAATTTCAAGTTTATTTTTATTAAAAATGACATTCAATGAGCTTTTATATGCTGTTTTAAAGGTATTTTAAGCCAAAAATTATACTTAAAAGCAAATAAAAACGCCATTTTTTTACAGTAGTTTCCATTGACAATAAACTCAATAATGATTATCATATTTTATTATAAATCATCGCATGGCAGAGTACCTTTTCGTATATCTGTACAGATGTAAATTTAGAGAGAGGATTTGAGATGTATGAATAAAATTCGAGTCGGAATTTACGGTTACGGAAACTTGGGCCGCGGTGTTGAGATTGCCGTTGCCAACAATGAGGATATGGAGCTTAAAGCCGTATTCACAAGAAGAGACCCTTCTTCTGTAAGCCTTATTACTGAAAATGTACCTGTTGTCCATGCGGATAAAGCTGAGGATTGGAAAGATAAAATAGACGTTATGATTCTCTGCGGAGGAAGCGCAACAGACCTGCCTGTACAGACTCCTGCGCTCGCTTCTATGTTCAATGTAGTTGACAGCTTTGATACACACGCAAAAATTCCTGAGCACTTCTCCAATGTTGACGAAGCCGCTAAAAAAGCTTCAAAAACAGCGCTTATCTCCTGCGGATGGGACCCGGGAATGTTCTCACTCAACAGACTGTATGCTGAGTGTGTTCTTCCTAACGGAAAGGATTACACATTCTGGGGCAAGGGCATAAGCCAGGGACACTCCGACGCAATTCGCCGTGTTGAGGGCGTTGCAGACGCAAAGCAGTACACAGTTCCTTCTGAGGAAGCAATGAACGCTGTAAGAAGCGGCAGCATGCCTGAACTCACAACAAGACAGAAACACACAAGAGAGTGTTTTGTTGTGGCAAAAGAGGGCGCTGACAAAGCTGCTATCGAAAGCACAATTAAAAATATGCCAAACTACTTCTCCGATTACGATACAACAGTACATTTTATCAGCCAGGAGGAGCTCAACGAAAAGCACAGCGGCATGCCTCACGGTGGATTTGTTATCCGCAGCGGAAAAACATCTGAGAATAACAGCCACGTAATTGAGTACAGCCTCAAGCTTGACAGTAACCCTGAATTTACAGCAAGCGTTCTCACAGCATATGCAAGAGCTGTTGTTCGCCTTGCAAACGAGGGAAATCACGGCTGCAAAACTGTTTTCGACATTGCTCCTGCTTACCTTTCACCAAAATCAGCAGACGAACTCAGAGCTCACCTGCTTTAATATTAAAAAATAAAACTGACCGTCATATCAAAATTATTTTGGTATGACGGTCTTTTTGTTTTGATTTTTATTTTATCTTTATTTATTATCCTGTGCGTTGTACTCGCACTCATATCCATCGGTCAAATATATCTCATAGTCAGCATATTCGCCGTATGTCTGTTTAAGTTTATCTTCAATTTTACCCAAGCTTCCGAGCAAATCTGTGTATTCCTCTTCACTCAGCTTTTCCATTTTGTAATCATCTCCCTGTATTCTAATATAAAAGTCGTGCAGGTCACTTGAAAGATAATCGTACGCAGTTACTGTATTAGCTGTAAACCACGGCTCTTTTATAAGCTTGTCATATATTGACGGCTCGGGATTTCCTCCCCTGTATGATATGTCGACGCTGATACTCTCAATTTGATTTTCACTTAAAATATCGCCCAAAACGTCCTTGCATATCTCATCTGCCGCCGCTGAAAACGACAAATCCATAAGTTCAAGCGTGAGCGCCTGCTTTGCAGAATATCTCTTTGAGCTCAAAATCCGGTTCTTATCGTGGTTTATCTTCATGGTGTGGTCGGAAATATCCCAAACCTCAGTTTGAGAATCTCTGTTCTCAAAGGCTATGCTCCATTCGTGATATGTTCCGGGGCTTTCCTCTGAACCGTAGCCGGTGCTCGACCTTCTGTAAACAGAGTACATTTTGCTCTCATTGGTCTGTGAGGAAAGACATTCCCAGTTCCCCTCCCCAAAAAAGTTATCAAGCTCGGACTTAAAGCGCCAAGTCCAGTTCTGCATATAAAAATATGTAAAAATACCTGCTCCTACAATTACAGCAGCTATAAATATAATCAGAATTTTTTTAACTTTTGACATACTCTTCTACCGCTTTCATACAAGTTATCCGAATTTACTTTATATAAGTATATCATATTGTAAAAAAATAAAACAGCTATTGCACATATAATTGCTATCTGATATTATAAGCATAAATAATATTTTCGGTATTTAATTTCACTGTGAAAAAATTTTTCGAGGAGGTATTTTTTTGAACAAAATTATCAGAACACAAAACTCACCCACCGCTGTATATGCATCTCAAGAGCTTGCAAAATATCTTACAAAAATCACTCAAAACAATGATTTTTCCATTCACTCAAAGGCATATGACGAATCGGACAAGGAAAACGGTATTCTGCTTTGCCGTTTATCGGAAATCGGAATAAACATTCCTACAATCGACAATAAACTTGATGACAGCACCTACATAAGTATTAAAAACGGACGCGGTGTCATAGCAGGAAGCAACGACAGAGCCATTTTAATAGGTGTTTACCGTTTTCTTACTATTATCGGCTGTCGTTTTTTGCGTCCGGGCGAGGACGGAGAATTTCTTATAAGAATACCGCTTTATGAAATGCACGCATTTGAGGAGCACACAGCGTCTCTGCGCCACAGAGGTATATGCATAGAGGGCGCTGTAAGCTATGAAAACCTGATAGAGGTGCTCGACTGGCTTCCCAAAATAGGTGCAAACAGCTATTTTGCACAATTCCCGACATCATACACTTTCTTCAACCAGTGGTATTCTCATCTTAAAAACCCATATGTGAAACCTGAATACTACGACAAGGAAATTGCCGCTCAGATGACGCATGACGCCGCCATGCATGCCAAAAAGCTCGGACTTATCTATCACGCTGTCGGACATGGCTGGACCTGCGGCTGTATAGGCATTGAGGGACTTAACTGGGACCCTGAAAAAATTAAGCTGACCCCTGAGCAGGAGTCATGCGTTGCACAGATAAACGGCGAGCGCGTGCTTTACGGCGATATAGCCGTTGACACAAACTTGTGCTATTCCTCAGAAAAGGTACAAAATTTACTCACAGATTATATTGTAAAATACGCCAAAGAGCACCCGGAGGCCGACTATCTGCACCTTTGGATAGCCGACAACTGCAACAATCACTGTGAATGTGAAAACTGTGCTCAGATGACACCGTCTGACTGGTATGTAAACATACTCACTATCCTTGACAAAAAGCTTGAAAAGGAAAATCTGCCTGTTAAGATAGTATTTTTGCTCTACTTTGAGCTTTTGTGGCCGCCGGAGAAAAATATTCACATAAACAAGGACAGATTTACTCTCATGTTTGCGCCGTTCACAAGGACATTTGAGCAGGCATACTGCGAATGTAAAGATACAGAATATAAACTGCCTGAATTTGTTCGCAACAACATTACTCTCCCGAAAAAGACGGAGGAGTACATAGCACACCTCAAAGCATGGCAGAAAATATTTGACGGCGACAGCTTTGACTATGACTACTATCTCTGCAAGGCACATTACGGCGACCCAAGCTATTACAGAATAGCTTCGCTTATCAGCCGCGATGTAAAATACATGAAAGAGATGGGTATAAACGGAATTATAGACTGTCAGGTTATAAGAGCCGCTTTTCCTAATGGTTTGCCGATGTACGTGCTAATGCAGACCATGTGGGACGATACTCTCGAATTTGACGACATAGTAAACGACTATCTCTCGCACTGCTACGGTGAGGACTGGCGTCAGTGCAAGAAGTATCTCTCAAGCCTTGCTGAGTGCTTTGACGTTGAGTATTTCCAAGTTCCGACAAAGGACTTCTTAAAGCCGGAATATGCCCAAAAGCTCTCACGTGTTGAGGAGATTGTAAGCGAGTTTGAACCTGTTGTTCAGGCAAATATCTCACGTTACACAAATAAAACATTGGCTCTGTCGTGGGATTATATGCAGTACCACCTCACATACTGCCGTCTATTTGCAAAATTCATGTCCGCAAAATCAGTTGGCGACGACGTTGAGGCAAATATTTACTGGACTGAGTTCTTTGAGTTCGTATTTAAAAACGAACCCGCTCTGCAAAGAGTTCTCGATGTATATTACCTCACCCACCAGTTTGAATACTTTATGAAGTTTAGACGCATAATCGATAAATAATATATAACAAAAACAGCCTTGAGTTTTATTACTCAAGGCTGTTTTTTATATGATTCCATATTGTTTTTGTACGGTTTTATTCTTTTGTCCACTCGTCTTTGCTAAGTTTAAAAATAAGATGCGGCATTTCCTTGCCCTGATAAATTTTCACAAATTCTCCGACAAGCTTCATTCCGATACTTTCGGCTACACGTATGGACCTTTTGTTTTGCGGACGTATATCGCAGACGATTTCCTGAGCTTTCAGCACATTAAAGCAGTACTCCGCACAGGCTCGCGCGCCTTCAGTGGCATATCCTTTTCCCCAATAATCCTTGTTTAGGATATAACCTATCCCGATAACCTCTTTTCCGTTTATCATCTCCAAAAGTGGTCCCATTGTACCTATTACTTTGCCTGAGGACTTTTCTATCAGAGCAAAATAACCGTAACCGCAATTTTTATAGCGCTTCTGATTGTCGTCAATCCATTTTTGGACTTCTTCATGGGAAAAGCCGTGTTCCCACGCATACATAACGCTAATGTCCTTCATAAACTCATAAAGCGAAGTCTCATCTTCTTTTTTAAGCTCTCTCATTCCAAGCCTTTGAGATTCAATGCGGTACACAGAGCGCGCCTCCCTTCGTATCGGATATTATTTCTATTTTCAATCTATAAAATATTTATCAAAAATCAAACAGTGTAAGCTGACTAGATTCAGGCAGTCCGTTTAATGCACCCGCTTCTCTTAACAGCTCAATTACAGACTTTGAAACCCCTGCGCGCGAGGTTACCTCGTCTATTGAAATATATTTACCCTCTTTTCCTGCATTCATAAGGTTTTGCGCGGCAGCTTCACCGAGTCCCTTTAATGCACAGAATGGAAGTCTTATTTTACCGTCCTCAACCTTATATCTCGTGGCATCGGATATGTACAAATCGACAGGCAAAAACGAAAAGCCCCTCGCCATCATCTCGTTTACAATCTGAATAGTGGTGTACTGCTCTTCCTCTTTTGCCGAACGCTCGTTGCCCTTTGCCTTTAAATCGGCAAGCTTGCGCCTTACGCTGTCTATACCCTCTATGGCTGATTTTGCGTCAAAGTCGCCGCCTCGTACTGTAAAGAACGCCGCATAATATGCCAGCGGTTCGTGCACCTTGTACCAGCCCAAACGCAGAGCAGCTATTACATATGCCGCGGCGTGCGCTTTAGGGAACATGTACTTAATTTTAAGGCATGAGTTTATGTACCATTCAGGCACTCCGCACTCACGCATTGCCTTTTTATGGTCTTCTGTAAGCTCTTTCGGCGCTTTTCCTTTACGGGTAATCTCCATTATCTTAAACGCCATTGTAGGGTCAAGTCCCTTTTGGATAAGGTAGAGCATGATACTGTCACGCGTACCTATAACCTCGGATATTGTACAGGTTTTATCGTGGATAAGCTCCTGTGCGTTGCCGAGCCATACGTCTGTTCCGTGTGAAAGTCCCGAAATCTGCAAAAGGTCTGCAAAACCTTTAGGCTGACATTCTATGAGCATCTGACGTACAAACGGCGTTCCCATCTCAGGCAGTGAAAGTGTGCCTGTATCGCAGAATATCTCCTCACTTGTAACACCCAAAGCCTCAGGCGACACAAACAGACTCATTACAGCAGGGTCACTCATTGAGACGCTCATAACGCTTATACCTGTTATATCTTCCAGGTGCTTATAGAGCGTCGGAACATCGTGTCCGAGTATATCGAGCTTGAGTATCGTGTCGTGCAGTGAGTGGAAGTCGAAGTGCGTTGTTATTATGTCGGATTTCACATCGTCGGCAGGGTGCTGAACAGGTGTGAAGTCCGCTGCCTCATACTGACTTGGTACTACAACCATTCCGCCCGGGTGCTGTCCTGTTGTGCGCTTAACGCCTGTACAGCCTTTGGCAAGGCGCAGCTCCTCCGCGCTGTGCTTTGTAAGTCCTCTCTCCTCGAGATATTTTTTTACAAAGCCGTACGCCGTCTTTTCGGCAACGGATGAAATAGTACCCGCTTTAAACACGTGCGTCTTGCCGAAAAGCTCCTCTGTATATCTGTGGGCGTTGTTCTGATATTCTCCTGAGAAGTTTAAGTCTATATCAGGCGCTTTATCGCCGTTAAATCCCAAGAACGTCTCAAACGGTATATCGTGTCCGTCACGCTGGAAAGGAGTGCCGCATTTCGGACAAACCTTTTCAGGCAAGTCAAAACCTGAACCGACAGAGCCGTCGGTAATAAACTCTGAATATTTGCAGTTGGGGCACATGTAGTGCGGCGGCAGGGGGTTTACCTCGGATATTCCCGCCATTATAGCAACAAACGACGAACCAACAGAACCACGCGAGCCAACAAGATAGCCGTGCGCCTCGCTGTCAGCAACAAGCTTCTGCGCAATCATATACAAAACAGAGAATCCGTGTTTTATGATTGAGTCGAGCTCTTTTGAAAGACGTTTTGAAACTATATCAGGAATTTTGCCCTCGTATTCATACATGCTCTTGGCTTTATTCCATGTAATCTCCTGGAGCTGTTCCTCAGCACCCTCAATGTTAGGCGTATATGTGCCGTCAGGTATAGGCTTTATGTCCTCAACCATGTCGGCTATAAGGTTTGTGTTTGTTACAACCACCTCATATGCCTTGTCCTCGCCGAGATAAGAAAATTCCTCAAGCATCTCGTCTGTCGTGTGCATATACAAAGGCGGCTGATATGACGCGTCGGAGTATCCCTGCCCCGCCATAAGAATTTCTCTGAATATGGCGTCGCGCTCGTCTAAGAAATGTACGTCGCACGTTGCCACAACAGGTATGCCCAAATCGTCACCCAAACGCACTATCGTGCGGTTAATCTCCCTTAAAGCCTCATCGTTGGCAACCTTGCCGTTGCGGACAAGAAACTCATTGTTGCCTATCGGCTGAATTTCAAGGTAATCGTAAAACGACGCAATTTTCTTTAACTCGTCGTAGCTTTTGCCCTCCAAAACGGCGCAAAAAAGCTCTCCCGCTTCGCAGGCGCTTCCTATAATAAGTCCCTCTCTGTGCTTTACAAGCTCGCTTTTAGGTGTTCTCGGGCGCTTATGATAGTAGTTGAGGTGTGCGAGTGATACAAGCTTGTACAGATTTTTTAGTCCTGTAAGGTTTTTTACAAGTATTATCTGGTGATACGGACGCAGTTTTTTAGGGTCAGCACCGTTTATCGAGGAGTTTATCTTCGCTATATTATCAATTGAGTCTGCGGACATATCCTGACACATTCTTATAAATATGAGCGCGAGTATCTTAGCATCGTCGCAGGCGCGGTGGTGGTTAAACTCAGGCAGTTTAAGGTGCTTTGCGACTGTGTCAAGCTTGTGGTTTTTTAAGTTTGGATACAACGCCCTTGCAATCGCAACTGTGTCAAGCCATGTATTGTTAAACGGCTTTGAGCACCTTGATGCCGCCGCCTTTATAAATCCCGTGTCAAATGAAGCGTTGTGGGCCACAAGCGGTAAATCACCGCAAAGTGCAAAGAACTGCTCGAGCGCTTCATCCTCAAGTGGTGCGTTCTTTACCATATCGTCGGTTATGCCTGTAAGCTGTGTAATCTTTTCGGGAATAGGCTTCTGCGGATTTACAAATATATTAAAGCTGTCCGTTACCTCGCCGTTTTTCACTTTAACGGCTCCGATTTCAGTCATGCGCTCAGTTGCGGCGGAAAGTCCCGTTGTCTCAAGGTCGAAGACGACAAACTCACCGTCAAACGGCATATCTGCGTTTCCCTCTACTATCGAGGCGCTGTCGTTTACAAAATAGCTCTCCACGCCGTATATTATCTTCATTTCGCCGCCGGACTTCTTTATTCCCTTTGCGGCGTTCATGGCGTCAGGAAATGCCTGTACAACTCCGTGGTCGGTTATGGCAACAGCCTTGTGTCCCCATTCATACGCTCTCTTTACAAGCTTGTCGGCAGGTGTCATGCCGTCCATTGCGGACATGTTTGTGTGCATGTGTAACTCAACGCGTTTGTGCTCTGCCAAATCCTTTTTCTTTTTGAGTTTTATTATGGAGATGTCAAAAGGTCTTATTGTAACCTCTTTATCGTACTTGTCAAAACCTGCGTCACCGCGGACAAGTATTGCTGTCGATTCCTTTAATCTGTCGTACGGCTCGGCCTTTTCCTTTTCACACAGGATTTTAAGAGTGTTTGAGTTAGTGTAGTCAGTAAAGTTTATCGTGTATATGTACTTCAATCCGTCCCTTGTCTCACGCCTGTCGGTTGAGATTATCTCTCCCCAAACAGTAACTCTTCCACTCTCAGCGTCAACATCGGCAAGGTGTATGGGCTTATCCTTTATGCGGCGTCCAGCAATTATCTCGACACCCTCCTGCTCAATCGGCAGGTCCTCTGTGTCAAACGGCAATTTTACCGTCTTCTCAGCTTTTTTAACTGTTTCGGTCAGCTGTTCTTTTATTTTCAGTTTTTCCTTTACGGCTTCCTGAGATTGTTTGAAATCCTCGGTGTAATCTGTTATCTCGGTCACACCCGAAAACTCAACCTGTAAATCTACATCGAACAGGCGTTTTACAATTTGTGTTATACGCATATCACATTTTACAGACTGTAATATTTCACTTCCACCGTGCGAGAGCGTTATTGTAAGAACATTGCCGTTTAAATCGGCTGTTGCGCCCTCAAAAAAGCCGTTTACAGGTACTTCCTCATGTTTTAGCCATTCAACAATTTCGCTGAAATATTCCTTTGAAAACAGATTGGGGGCAAATTTAGGCAGAATAAGAAAGTCGGATACTCTTAAAGTTTTGCACAAGAGATTCTGTATTTCACGCAGTTGTCTCAATAAAACTACCTGATCGCACAAAAGCGTTACCGACGCCCTTTTTTCAGACGCATATATCTTAAAATTAAGCACCTGTGCGTCCAATATTGCCTGCGGTATATCGGGCGGCAGAAAACCGCTCAATATTTCAGCAAAGCTTTTCTTTCCCAAATTTCGCACCCCTTTTCAAAAATACAACAAAAGCCGACATGAACAATATTACATGGCCTCTATTTCACGCATTAACTCGTCTACTATGTCTTCTTCTTTTACTTTTCGTATAATTTCGCCTTTTTTAAACAAAATAGCCACGCCATCGCCGCCTGCTATTCCTATATCTGCCTCTCTTGCCTCGCCTGGTCCGTTTACAACACAGCCCATTACAGCAACGGTTATAGGCTTTTCTATGTCGTTCAGGCGTTTTTCAACCTCGTTTGCAAGCGCAATGAGATTTATCTTCGTTCTGCCGCAGGTAGGGCATGATATGAGTGTGGGCGTGTCCTTTTTAAGACCGACTGCCTTTAAAATATCTTTAGCGGCATATACTTCCTGTACAGGGTCGTCTGTAAGCGATACCCTTATCGTGTCGCCTATTCCGTCACATAAAAGGCTTCCTATACCGACAGCGGATTTTATAAGTCCCATACGTGCAGTTCCCGCCTCGGTAACTCCCAAGTGCAGAGGATAATTTGTCTGCGAGCTCATAAGTCTGTACGCCTCTATCATGGTAGGCACGTCAGATGATTTTATTGATATAACAATGTCGTCAAAATCAAATTTATTGAGCAGTGAACAGTGATATTTTGCGCTCTCAACAAGTGCCTCAGCGCACGGTCTGCCGTATTTTTCGAGAATATGCTTTTCGAGTGAGCCGCCGTTTACGCCTATTCTTATCGGAACACCGGCATTTTTGCAGGCATTTGCAACCTGTTTTACCTTGTCGTCGTCACCTATATTTCCCGGATTTATGCGTATTTTATCAACGCCCGCCGCAACGCACTCCAGCGCCATGCGGTAGTCAAAGTGTATATCGGCTACAAGCGGTATTGAAATCTCTTTTTTTATCGCCTCTACAAGCTTTACAGCCTCCATGTCAGGCACGGACGCACGCACTATCTGACAGCCTGCCTTTTCAAGAGCCACAGCCTGTTTTACACTGTTTTCTACATCGTGCGCGCTTACATTGAGCATGGACTGTATAAGTATCGGGTTTGTGCCGCCTATATATGTATTTCCGACCTTTACGGCTTTTGTGAGTTTTCTCATATCAATTATCCTCTCTTTTTTATTTGATAAGCGATATTTCATACTTTTATTTTACACTGTCAAAGAGTGCGCCGCAAAGAAAATTTTTCTTCACAGCACACCCTTTAGTAAATCATAAATTAAAACAGTTTTAAAATGTCATTGAAAGTTACCACAAGCACAAGTCCCATCAGCAGTAAAAATCCCACCATGTGGACATATCCCTCATACTGCGGCTTAATAGGCTTACGGCGGACTGCCTCAATAAGCAGGAAAAGCAGTCTGCCTCCGTCAAGTGCAGGCAACGGCAAGAGGTTTAATACGCCGAGGTTAACCGTTATCATAACAACCATCATGAGCAGTGAACGCAATCCCAAACTGCTCGCCTGACCTATCGCAGTAGCCGTTCCGACAGGTCCGGAAAGCTGGCTCATGCTGTATTTTCCCGTAACTAAATCTATAAGCGATGTCCAAACGCTTCTGACTACCGACATTGTCATATACCATGACTCGCGTATAACGCCGAAAAACGTCTTTTGAGTTCCGTACACCTTAAAGTCTATGTTCATAGCCTTTGTGCCATCCTCATAGGTAACAACAGTAAACGGTACATCTTTAAGCTCAACCTTTTGACCGTCACGCATAACTGTCATATCTACATATCCGTCGTCGTCACGGAGCATTGTAAAAATTATGTCGTTGGCTATGTTTATCTTAGAGGAGTTAACCTCCAAAATCTCGTCGTTTTCACGCAGAACGGAATTGCTTACAGCGCCTTCGTCAAAGTTTGCAACAACTCTTGTGGACAACAGCTCATCCGATGCGGTTATACCTATCATTATAAGAAAGCCGAGCAGGATATTCATAACGGCTCCCGCCACCACGATTATTATTCTCTGCCATACTTTCTTTTTATAAAACGCTGAATTATCCTGAGCTTCATCAATTCGCTCTACATCTTCAGCTGACGGGTCCTCACCCTCCATGCTAACAAAGCCGCCTATCGGCAGAAGCCTTATGGCATATTGGGTCTCGCCTTTTTTTACCTTAAACAGCACAGGTCCCATACCAAGTGCAAATTCATTGACACGCACTCCGACAGATTTTGCCGCTATAAAATGTCCCAGCTCATGTATAAAAATCAAAATTCCGAATACGATTATTGCCAGAAGAACCGTAACAAATCCATTCATATAATATAAGACACAGCCTTTCCGTCTAAAAATAAAAGTCAGATTTCAAAATTCCTTACTGTTTTCAATTCTTCCAACTCAAAAACAAAACCTGTCACGAATTCACCTTTATATTCTGCCCGCATTTTGGCTTACAAATTCTCTTGCAAGTCTGTCAGCCTCAAATACATCGTCAAGAGTGTAGTCAGGCTTATTGAAGTTTATATCCAAAGAACCGCTTACAAGCTCGCCTATCTGTGTAAAGCCTATCTTTCCGTCAAGGAAAAGCTCAACAGCCTTTTCATTAGCGCCGTTTGCAATGCACGGATAAAGTCCGCCCATATCTATTGCACGTCTGCACGCCGCAAGGCATTTAAACGTCTTTTCATCAGCCTCAAAAAAGGTGAGTTTACCGTAATCGGCAAGCTTTAAGCGCTTTACGTCGCACTCAAGGCGCTTTGGATATGTGAGTGCCAACTGTATAGGTATCTTCATATCAGGCACACCGAGCTGTGCTATAACAGAGCCGTCCTTTAACTCAACAGCCGAATGTACAACGCTTTCCCTGTGTACAACTATCTGTATATCTGACGCAGGTCTGTCAAAAAGCCATACAGCCTCTATAAGCTCAAGACCTTTGTTCATAAGTGTAGCAGAGTCAATGGTTATTTTTGCTCCCATGCTCCAGTTAGGGTGTTTTAAAGCCTGCTGTACAGTTACATTTTTAAGCTCTTCCTCGGTTTTACCGAAAAATGGTCCTCCGGAAGCTGTAAGTATAATGCTCTCAAGCTCAGATTTATCCCTACCCTCAAGGCATTGGAATATTGCAGAATGTTCGCTGTCAACAGGCAGAATCTCAGCGCCGTATTTAGCCGCTGTATCAGTTACAAGCTTTCCGCCCGTCACAAGTGACTCCTTATTTGCCAAAGCCAGTGTCTTTGAAGCTTTAAGGCACGCCATGGTGGGTTTAAGTCCCGCTATGCCCACAACAGAGTTTAAAATAGTGTCGCTGTCGTCACTCTGTGCTATTTCACACAGGCTGTCAGAGCCGTACACAACTTTAATATCAGTATCGGCAAGTGACTGCTTTAACGATGTATATGCCTTTTCATCTGTCATGCAGACTGTGAGAGGCTTAAATTTTCTCGCCTGCTCCTCCATAAGCTTTACATTTTTATGCGCTGAAAGAGCAGTTACTCTTATATTATGTTTTTCACAAACCTCAAGGCTCTGAGTACCTATTGAACCTGTTGAGCCTAAAAGTGCAATTCTTTTATCAAGCATTAAAAGGCACTTCCTTTATTATATAAATCTTACAAACGGCAAAAAGTGT
>CALXEM010000024.1 GCA_944387335.1 uncultured Clostridia bacterium
GCGCTGTGGCAGAGCACGAAAAGGCAAATGATGTGAAAATCATGGCTGTTACAAAAACTGTTCCGGCTGATATTGTAAATACGGCAATAGATGAAGGCGGAATAAGGCTTTTGGGAGAAAACAGAGTGCAGGAGCTTTTGGACAAGTACGATGACTATCACAAAGACGGCTGTGAGATACACTTTATAGGTCATCTTCAGACCAATAAGGTTAAATATATAGTCGATAAGGTCGATATGATAGAATCCGTTGACAGTGAAAAGCTTGCCGACGTAATAGAGCGCGAATGCGAAAAAATAGGTAAGGTGATGCCTGTTTTAGTCGAAGTAAATATAGGCAGGGAAGAGAGTAAGTCAGGTGTTTATCCTGAAAAACTGGAAGAACTTTTGCATTATATTTCTAAAAAAGCGCATATCAAAGTAAGAGGACTTATGTTTATTCCTCCGAATTGTAGCGATATTAAACAAAAAAATGATATTTTCTCTCAGATTCAAAAAGTATTTATTGACATATCAGCTAAAAACATAGATAATGTGAATATGGATTATTTATCAGCAGGTATGTCTAATGATTACACTATTGCCATAGAGCATGGGGCTAATATAATCCGTTTGGGACGTGCTTTGTTCGGTGATAGAAAGTGAGGTTATATAAAGTATGAGTAAAATGGTTGACAAATTTAAGAATTTTATGGGCTTCCCGGATGTTGAAGAGGACGATTTTGAGGAGAATACAACAGAGGAAAACACTGAAGAAAATGAAATGGATGAGGATTTTATCCCATCTGCTATATCTTCAAGAGCAACATCTACAAATAATAACGGAAATGTTTTGAATATTTCTTCCGGTTCAAATCAGAAATATCAGGTAGTTTTGGTTTGCCCGACAAGCTTTAATGAGGTAAGCGTAATAGCTGACCACCTCAACGCAAAAAGAGCAGTACTTCTCAATTTGGAGAACGTACAGAAAGAGGGAGACTCCCGCAGATTAGTCGACTTTTTGAGCGGCGTTGTCTATGCTAACAACGGTGATATTAAATATGCTTCAAAGAATACATATATCATTGTACCGTATAACGTAAGCGTTGTCGGAGAGCTTCTTGTCATAGATGAACTCATTGATAATATAAATAATTCTGACAATCTCAAGTAACAATGGCTTTAACTCAGAATGAAAATCAGTTTCTGGCGTTATTAGAGGACTGTATTTCTCAGAAATATCACACTGAAAAGATAATTGGTTTTTTAGACGAAAAACAAAAGAGAACAGCGTCGGAGTATTTTGCAAAACGAAAATTTTTAAATTATTCCTTTTTCGGCGGATATGATGATGCTGACAGAGTGTTGTTGTTGGTTTTTCCACATGAATGGAGAATATGGGACAGCCCGGTGGGGTGTGTTACAATAAGCTATAAAGGCGAAGAAACACTCTCCCATCGGGATATTTTAGGTTCTGTACTATCGCTCGGAATACAGCGTGATTTGATAGGTGATATACTCACTGAGGACTCCAGAGCGGTAGTTTTTGCATATCCGCATGCGGCTCAGCTTATAGTAAATGAGCTTGAAAGAATAGGTAAGACACACGTCTGTGTGAAAGAAGGCTTTGAAGAACCGCTGCCTGTGAAAAACACGTTTGTAGATATGACTGTCAATGTGGCGTCGATGCGTATAGACTGCATAGTAAGTGCACTTTCGGGACTAAGCCGCGAAAAAGGGGCTGAGCTTATACGCAGAGGCCTTGTTAAATGCGATTATGTGACAGTTGAACAGAGCGATATGCTTATAAATAAAAAGGTGATAATTTCTATAAGAGGATACGGGAAGTTTATAGTGTCCAATGAAATCAGCACTACTCGCAGGGGAAGATTGAGTATAAAGGTTAAAAAGTACGCCTGATAAAAACGGCATACATCATCAGGGAGGAAGTTTTTATGAATTACAAGGATATACTTGATAAAAAATTTGAAAAAGCAGCTATGTTTGGCTATAAAGTAGACGACGTTGACGATTTCCTTGAGGAAATTGCCGAGGAGATAAAAAAACTTACAAATAAAAACGATGAGCTCGAGAAAAAGCTAAAGAAAATGGAATCCAAACTTTCTGAATATCAGGACGAGGAAGACTCCCTGAGAGCTGCTCTCATAGGAGCTCAGAAACTTGGTGACAGCGTCATACGTGAGTCACGCACTAAAGCTGACGATATTATAAAAGATGCAGAGTATAAAGCTGTAAGAATGATTACAGAGGCACAGCAGAAGATAGACAATGAAAAATATGCTCTGACAACAATTAAAAAAGAAGTTGCTTTGTTTAAAAACAACTTGCTCTCTATGTATAAGCAGCACCTTGAGCTTATAAGCAATCTGCCTCATGACGAGGACGACGATATGTCCGAGATAATTGAGGAGACTGAGCAGGAGCAAGCAGTACAGGAAATGCCTAATGAAGAAAAAGAGCAGCCAAAAGCCGAAGAGGTGAATGAACCTACTAAAGCTGAGGAAAAACATGAGACAGCTGCAAAAGAAGTTTCCGAAGAAAAGGAAATGGATAAAAGACATACAATGATATTTAAAAAGAGACAGGCAAGCCGAATAGAAGAAAAATTCGGTCCGCTTAAATTTGGAAGCGATTACAACGTATCCGAGGATAATGCACCTGTCAAAAAATAAATATAAAAGTTTTAGAATAAGGGAGAAAAGAAAGAATGGCGCAGGACTACAACAATACGCTTAATCTGCCAAAAACAGATTTCCCAATGAGAGCTTCACTTCCTACACGTGAGCCTCAGACACTTGAAAAATGGAATAATGAAAAACTGTATCAAAAGATGATTGAGAGAAATGCTGAGAAGCCAATGTATCTTTTGCATGACGGACCTCCATATGCAAACGGAGACATACACCTCGGTACTGCTCTTAATAAAATTCTTAAAGATATTATTGTTAAATATAAGAGCATGACAGGCTTTAAAGCACCTTACGTTCCTGGTTGGGATACACACGGACTTCCAACAGAGCTTAAAGCTCTCAAAAAGATGGGTGTTGACAAAAACGGTGTTTCTATACCTGAGCTGCGGAAGCTTTGCCGCGAGTTCGTGCTCGACTATGTAGATATTCAGAGAGAGCAGTTTAAACGTCTCGGTGTAACAGGTGACTTTGAGAACCCATATATAACTTTACAGCCTGAGTTTGAGGCAAAACAGGTTGAGATATTCGGTGAGATGGCTAAAAAAGGTCTTATCTACCGCGGACTTAAACCTGTTTACTGGTGCAGCGAGTGCGGCACAGCTCTTGCAGAGGCTGAGATTGAATATGCCGAGGACCCATGCCACTCTATCTATGTAAAATTCAAAGTTACAGAGGATAAAGGCGTATTTGACAACTTAGATATAGATAAAGACAAGCTCTATTTCGTAATTTGGACAACTACAACATGGTCATTGCCGGGAAATGAGGCTATCTGTCTCGGACCTGACTTTGAGTACACAGTAGTTAAGGCAAACGGCGAGTACTACATCATGGCGCGTGAGCTTGTTGAGTCCGCAATGAAAGCTGCAGGAATAGACGAGTATGAGACAATCGGTTCTATAAAGGGTTCTGAGATGGAGTACATGAAAGCTGCTCATCCGTTCCTTGACAGAGATTCTCTTGTAATCGTCGGCGACCACGTTACTCTTGAAAGCGGTACAGGATGCGTTCACACTGCTCCTGCACACGGTATCGAGGACTTTAACGTATGTGCAAATTATCCTGAACTGCCTGTAATAGTTCCTATCAATGCTGAGGGTAAAATGACTGCTGACGCAGGCAAATTTGAGGGACTCGACGTTGACGGCGCAAGCAAGGCTATCATGGCTGACCTTACAGAGACAAACTCTCTTTTTGCAGTTGAGAAAATTGCCCACCAGTATCCACACTGCTGGCGCTGCAAGGAGCCTGTAATGTTCAGAGCAACAGAACAGTGGTTCTGCTCTGTTGACGCTATAAAGGACGATGCAGTAAAGGCTATCGAGGATGTAGAGTGGATTCCTGGCTGGGGTGAAGACCGCATTAAGGGAATGGTTAAGGATAGAAACGACTGGTGTATCTCCCGTCAGAGACGCTGGGGTGTTCCAATCCCGATCGTTTACTGTAAAGACTGCGGCAAGCCTATCATCAACGATGAGACAGTAAAAGCTATATCCGAGCTCTTCCGCAAAGAGGGAAGCGACGCTTGGTATGTTAAGGATACAAGCGAATTTTTACCTGAGGGCTTTAAATGTGATGAGTGCGGATGCACAGAGTTCATAAAAGAGCAGGATATTCTCGACGTATGGTTCGATTCAGGTGTAACTCATGCAGCTGTTATGGGACAGAGACCTGAGCTCAAATGGCCTGCTGACCTCTATCTCGAGGGTGCTGACCAGTACAGAGGCTGGTTCCAGTCAAGCCTTCTCACATCTGTTGCGTGCGGAAATCCAGCACCTTATAAGGCAGTATGTACTCACGGATGGGTTGTTGACGGCGAAGGTAAAAAACAGTCAAAATCTCTCGGAAACGTAATCCTGCCATCTGAAATAATCGACCAGTACGGCGCAGATATACTCAGAATTTGGGTTGCTTCCTCCGACTATCATGCTGATATAAGAATTTCCAAAGATATACTCAAACAGCTTTCTGAGGCTTACCGTAAGATAAGAAATACTGCAAGATATATCCTCGGAAACCTTGACGGATTTAATCCTGATACAGACCGTGTAGCTTATGACGAGATGTTCGAGCTCGATAAATGGGCATATGTACGTATGAATGCTCTGAATGACAAAGTACGTGCAGGATTTGAAGCACTTGACTATCACGTTGCATTCCATGCAATACACAACTTCTGTGTACTTGATATGTCCAACTTCTATCTTGATGTCCTCAAGGACAGACTTTACTGCGAGGCTGACGGTTCTCTGGCAAGACGTTCTGCTCAGACTGCTATGTATGACATACTCTCAGCACTTACACGTCTTGTAGCTCCTATCATTGCATTTACAGCTGAGGAGATTTGGCAGTACATGCCGAAGAGCGAAAAGCTCAATTCAGAGAGCGTATTCCTCAACGATATGCCTGAGAAATTTGACATCAATGTAAGCGATGAGTTTGTCGCTAAGTGGGACAGAATCCACGCTGTACGTGATGATGTAAACAAGGCTCTTGAGACTGCAAGAAATGCAAAGATAATTGGTAAATCTCTTGAGGCTGCCGTTACACTTTACTGCGACGGTGAGCTGAATGAATTCTTGAACAGCGTAAAGAACGACCTTCCTGTTGCATTTATTGTATCCGCTGTTAAGATAACAAACGAGGGCGAAGGCGATTATAAGGGCGATGTAGAGGGACTTTCTGTTTCTGTTGCAAAAGCCGAAGGCGAAAAATGTGAGCGCTGCTGGGTATATAGCGAAACAGGCGGAAAATGTGAAAAACACGCAACACTGTGTGCTCGCTGTGCGGCTATAATAGGTTAAGTTTATAGATTTAAACTGCGGTGTGTTCTGATATAAAGTCACACCGCAATTTAATGAACAAAGAAAAATCCGAAAAAGCGCTTTATTTTTCGGATTTTGCTTTCTGTAATACACTAAAACAGAAAGGAACGGTTTTAATGATACAGATAATATGCCTTATTATATCCGC
>CALXEM010000025.1 GCA_944387335.1 uncultured Clostridia bacterium
CTGCATACGCAGACCTCTACATCGGCTCGTCTCACTTTTCATAGTCCCCCTTTAAAACGTTCATCTTTTCAACTTTTATATGTTCTAATTATATTATATTAAGGCAATATCCGTCAAGCAAAACGCGCTTTTGTTTTGTTTATTTTTTGACAAAAGAATATTGAAAAGCCCTCGGCTTTATTGTAAAATCAGATTAAAACAGTGTTTATTTTCACTTAATAAATCAAGAGTAATATTGAAAGGAATGAAAGAAATGATTACCGTTAGCGTTTGTGTAGGAAGCTCATGCCATATGAAAGGCTCTTATCAGGTTGTTAAAATTTTTGGTGATATAATCAAAAAAGAGCACCTTGAGGACCTCATCACCCTTAAAGCATCTTTTTGCATGGGCAGATGTATGCAGGGAATTTCCGTAACAGCCGATGATAAGCCTATTCAAAATGTGGGCTTTACAAATGCTGAGCAGATTTTCTACAACGAGATTTTGCCGCTTGCTCAGGCTAAAGCTTAAAACCGTTTTTTGTATCGGCATTTCTTAAAAAAGGGGGTTTTTATGTGAGCATTATCGAACTCAGGGAAGGCAACTGTCAAAACTGCTATAAATGTATACGCGGCTGTCATGTAAAAGCTATATCCTTTAAGGACGGAAGAACAAAGGTTATTGACAGCGAATGTGTTTTGTGCGGCGAATGTATACTCAACTGTCCGCAGAACGCAAAATTTGTACCTACCGATATAGATAAGGTTAAAAATCTTCTCAAAGATTCAAAGCCTGTCTATGTTACCCTTGCACCGTCGTGGCAGGGCTGGTATAACACAAAGGATTTCTCCAAGATATCATCTGCGTTTAAAAAGCTCGGCTTTGCAGGAGTTGAGGAAACAGCTATCGGAGCGGCTGAAACCTCGCGTGTATATTCAGGACTTTTAAAGAACGGAAACATGAAGAACATTATCGTGACGGCCTGCTCAAGCGTTGTTATGATGATTGAAAAGCATTATCCGGAACTTATAGATATGTTGGCACCTGTCTCATCGCCTATGATGGCACACGCCAGACTTATGCGTCAGATGTATGGGGATATCCATGTTGTATTTGTAGGTCCATGTCTGTCTAAAAAGTATGAAGCCGCTGACCCGACTGCGGGAGGTCTTGTTGACGCTGCTTTGACTTTTTATGCTCTCGACGACTGGCTTGAGGAAAACGGAATAAAAATTGACGACAGCACTGACTCGGACGAAAACGCTGTCGGTGTAGTAAAGCCAATAGCGCGTGCATATCCTAAACCTACCGGAATTTTATCGACAATAACAGACAATAATTTTTACTCATACACCCCTGTTTCCGTTGACGGCATAGAGCGCTGTATGGATTTATTTGAAACAATACGTGATGAAAAGCCGACAGGACTTTTTATAGAGGCGAATATGTGCAGCGGCGGCTGTCTGGGCGGACCTGCTATGCGTGTGGGCAAAAAACGTCTGCTTATTTCCCAGACAAAGCTCTCCGAAGAAAAACAACCACAGGACAACAATCCTGCAAAAACCGCAAATGTGGTATTTCCCCACCCGCGTGTATTTGCAAATCTTCATGAAACTATGCCGAAACCGACAGAGGAGCAAATCAGAGCAATACTTGCAAAAACAGGCAAAACTTTGCCTGAGCATGAGCTCAACTGTGGCAGCTGTGGTTATCCGTCATGCCGAGAAAAGGCAATAGCGGTATTCCAGGGAAAAGCAGATATAAACATGTGCCTGCCGTTTTTCAGAGAGCGTTCGGAAAATATATCAAATACTATACTCGAGCACTCACCTAACGCTATCATAGCCTTTGACGACGATTTCTGCGTTCAGGCGCTTAATCCTGCCGCTGAAAAGCTGTTTTCAACCACATCGGCTGAGGCTCACGGATTTCCTCTGCCTGCATTTTTCGGCGATACATCGTTTGACGAGGCAAAAGAGAGCGGGAAGGTTGTTGCAAAGGAGCTGCACATCGACGATATAGATAAAACTGTTGACCAGATGGTTGTATATATAAAGGAGCACCACACTTACCTTGCATTCTTAAAGGATATTTCCGAGGAAATAGCTCACAGAAAGCAAATGGAGGAGCTGCGCGACTCGACAATCAACGTTGCACAAAAGGTTATTGAAAAACAGATGATTGCAGCGCAGGAGATTGCAAGCCTATTAGGTGAAACAACTGCTGAGACAAAAGTTGCCCTTACAAACTTAAAACGTACTATGAACACACTTTCCGACTGAATAGTCCGAATATTTTAATGGAAAGGACGGTTGTCAATGGAACTGTTTGTAGATGCCGCTTATGACAGCCTTCACAAATACGGCGAAGAGCTGTGCGGCGACAAGGTAGAATTTATAAGAACCGACGACTTTTTTCTGGCTGTTTTGGCAGACGGCTTGGGCAGCGGTGTTAAAGCTAATATTCTTTCAACTCTCACCTCAAAGATAATCGCTACAATGTTCTCAGAGGGCGCTTCGCTGACAGAAACGGTTGAAACAATAGCTAGTACACTTCCTGTATGCCGTGACCGTGGTGTGGCTTATTCGACATTCACGATAATCCGTATACAAAACGACGGTAAAGTATATATAGCTGAATTCGACAATCCGCTGACTGTCTATGTAAAAAACGGCAAAATAACTCCTCTTGAGAGAAAAGAAATACAGATAGACACAAAAACTATATACACCTGCGAGTTTTACGCCCAGCCGTCGGATAAAATTATCACGTTTTCAGACGGTGTAGTCCATGCGGGTGTGGGACGTCTTTTGGATTTGGGCTGGCAGTATGACAATGCTGTTAAATACATAGGCGAAAACCTGTATCCCGACTCATCTCCCCTCATTCTCTCGCGCAAGATACTCTCAGCTGTCAATGCTCTGTATATGCAGCAGCCCGGAGATGACTCAACGGTATGCGTTTTGTCAATAAAGCCTGCTACTCCACTCACCATAATGGTAGGACCTCCGGTAGACAAGGAGATGGACGAAGTTGTCGTCAAAAAACTGATGTCCTCAAAGGGACTAAAGGTTGTGTGCGGAGGCACTACTTCCCAAATAGTAAGCCGAGTTACAGGACAGGAGGTAACAGTAAGCATAAATTACGAAAATCCGTCTGTCCCGCCAACTGCAACTATTGCGGGAATTGACCTTGTAACCGAAGGCGTGCTGACGCTCGGAAAGGCTTTGGAGCTCATTAAAAACTTCACAGATGCAGACAGCGACTCGTGGGACACATTTTCACTCAACAAAAAGGACGGCGCTACCCTGCTCACAAAGATGATGCTTGAAGATTCAACTCAGATAAATTTCCTTGTGGGAAGAGCGCTCAACCCTGCACATCAAAATCCGGGAATGCCTGTATCGTTGGGCTTAAAGCTCAATCTTATAAAAGAGCTTGCAGCAGAACTTAAAAAGACAGGTAAAAAGGTAACGGTAGAATATTTTTAAAATTTAAAAGCGTCCGTAAGGTCAAATCTGACTTTGCGGACGCTTGAAGATTTATAAAGCGAAAGGAATATGCTCCTATATGAAAATTCAAACAGTAAATCTTGAAATGGGTATGCCGACGGTCTCGTTTGCACATTCACACTTAAATCAGGCTTTAAGGACTGCAAAGGCATCGGGTTGCCGTGC
>CALXEM010000026.1 GCA_944387335.1 uncultured Clostridia bacterium
AGGAGTCTCAGAGCTCGTCGAGCCAGTCTTCTTCAAGCAGTAAACCAAGCTCATCGTCAAGCGAGTCATCGGGAGGCTCAAGCGGCGGCTCTACAAGTGAGGGTTGGATATATCCTCTGCCGTCATATACATATATTTCATCAGCTTACGGCTGGAGATTTAACGGAACCGACTTCCACACAGGAATTGACTTGGCTGGCGGAAACAGTTACGGCAAGCCTGTTGTTGCGGCAAAGAGCGGACGAGTTGCCTATGTCGGTTACAGCGCTTCCGGATATGGTAATTATGTCATTATAGACCACGGAAACGGCTTCTCCACTCTTTACGGACATAACAGCGCGGTAGTTGTAAGTGTTGGACAATATGTTTCTCAGGGACAGACTATTGCAAAAGCCGGAAATACAGGTTGGGTAATACCGGGACCGAGTGAATCTAATCCTACTGCTGGAACACACCTGCACTTTGAGATAAGGGTAAACGGAAAGCACACAGACCCGCTTCCGTATTTAAGAGGTCAGAAGTAAGCATAAGTGCAAGAGGAAAAATAAATAAAAACGGGGATTGAATGTTCTGATTATTACAGACAGTTTAATCTCCGTTTTATTTTATGCAAAATTTTTCTTATTATGTTGTGATTGTTTTATAAATTTGGTAAAATAAAATCTATAAATATATGCTTATATGCTGAAAGCGGTGCGGTATGGAAATTATAACATTATTACTGATATTCTTTATAATATATTTTCTTCAGAGCAACATATATAAAAAATATGCCTTAAAACGCCTTGACTATACTTGTAAATTCAGCAAGGAAGAGGCTGTGCAGGGTGAGGACATTGAGCTTATCGAGGTTATAAAAAATGATAAGTTTTTGCCTTTGCCGTGGTTTAAAACTGAGCTTGTCACATCAAAATGGCTTTTGTTTGCCGACTCCGATTCTGTCACCACAGACAAAACACGTTTTGTACCAAGCTTTTTTACGCTTAAACCGCACTATAAAGTCACCAGAACATGGAAAGTAAAGTGCTTAAAGAGGGGCGTCTTTAAGATTAAAAATGTAATAGCCGTGACGAGTGACCTTTTGGCTGTCACATCTTTTTCAAAGGGATTTGAGATAAACAGTGAAATAACAGTTTTACCGAAAACCTTTGATTTGAGAAAATATTTCTTCTCGCCGAAAAACATAAGCGGTGACATAGTTGTAAAGCGCGGAATAATTGAGGACCCGTTTTATGTTTCGGGAGTCAGGGAATACACCGAGAGGGATTCGCTCAATAAGATAAACTGGCTTGCAACTGCAAGACAAAACGAGATAATGGTGCGTAACAACGACAGCACAACCCAGCAGACTGTAACAGTTATACTGAATATGCAGTCAAGTGAATTTGAAAAGGGTATATCGGGACATCAAAAGGAGATGGAATTTGCTATAAGGGTTTGCGCGTCTGTATTTGATGATACTCTGGAAAGCGGTATGCCGTTCAGGTTTATGGCAAATACGTCCATGGAAAAGAACGGCGAGGATATTGTGACAGGCTGTTTTTGGGGCGAGGAACACGTCTTGCAGTGCAAGAGACTTTTATCACAGCTTGAATTATACAGCACATGCTATTTTTCCGACTATCTTTCTCAGGTTTATGCAAGCATATCTGCAAGCGATATTATAATAGTAACCGCATACTTGAATGAGGACATATTTGATTTTGCAATACAAAAACAGGCGGACGGAATAAACGTAAAAATAATCGTAGTGACAGGTGTGGATTACGATAAAGTTCCGACGGAGTGTGAGGTTTACAGCCTGTATGACGATGTGGATTTATCCAGCGAAGAAACTTATCAATAAGTAAAGGAAAAGGCAATAGATATGAAATATTTTAAACTTTTAAAAGCTGTGTCCTTGATATCGTTTATAACGGTAATTTTGCCGTTTACAGATACGTTTGCCGCAATAGCAGGTACTCCGAAATATACATATCAGCTCAAATCCTTTATAATGGCTGTTTTATTCATGGCTGTTGTAGTGTGTATTCACAAAGGCGTAAACAAGCTGTTGGGATATTATAATTACGTCTTAAAGGCATCTGTGGGCGCTGTTATATTTATACTGACTGTTATACCGTATATGGTGTTTGTACCAGACTGGACGGGGCTTGTAAATATATTCGGGAATATACTGACGATATTTTTCTTAATGCTGAGTGCTGTTTTGGGTTCAATATTTTTTGATTTTGACTACAGCTATATACTGACAATAAAGCATGTAAAGCGCATATTTATCATAGAGATAGCTGAAATTGTATTCTTTTTAGTACTGAATCTATTTTTTGCTATGCAGGAGCAGACTACATTTTCTTACGACTACACGCTTACATTTTACGGAATGTTGTTCATGTCGTCTGTATTTTTTATTACAGCAAATCAGAGTGGTATAGATTACCTTATGGTACGAGGAAAGCATGATTTAAAATACTTGCCGCCTAAGGTCAGAAGATACAGCTTTAAGCTTGCGCTTGTAATAGAAGCCATTTTGTTTTTAGGGCTCTTATTAAAAAATGTATTCAGCATGATTTTCGGCGCGCTGTATGAGCTTATAATGAAGCTTTTGAGAGATTTTTTCAGCAATGTTGGTCCAAGCGATGAACTGATTGTACCTCTGCCTGAATCTTCTTCTCAGATGAGTCAGGAAATTGCCCAGTCTGACGGCAGTAATATAATCATGTTGATTTTGTCATATGTGCTGATGGCGGCATGTCTTGCAGTGGTTTTATACTTGGCAAAGGGACTTATTGTATCGTTTTTCCGCTATCTTGTAAATCTTTATTACAGGCTTGTAGATGAATTTAAAGAAAAGCGCAATGGCATTTTAAAGAAAACTGAAAATAAATATTACGTAGATACCGACGAATTTATAAAGCCTAAATCCGTATCCTTTAAAAAGGAAAAACGCCTGACTGTACGCCGCTGGAAAAGGGAGTACAGAATGTATATGAAAGCGGAGAAAGGCGTTCAGAAAATACGAGAAGGATATATTTTGGTGCTTAAATGGTTTAAACTCAGGGGAGTACCTATAAAGCAGTCAAACACGGCAAATGAAATATTTGCTCAAAACGAAAAGAAATACAACTTTAAAAACTTTTTGAATGCCACTGAGTCATATAACGAGGCGGAGTACGCACAGGCTGATTATTCCGAGGAAAGTCAAAGCGCAATGGACAATATGCTCAATGAATTAAATCTCAGATTGCCGAAAAGATAATATAAAAACCGATATGGATAAGTGTTTGTGCTTTTCCGTATCGGTTTTTTAGTTTTAGTTTGATTTAGATTATATCTTTGAGCGTTCTGTTTATGCACTCAGCCATTCGCATAAAGCCCAAGTCGTTCGGGTGACATCCGTCAACTGTACAGCTGTCGCGGTCATTTTTGCCGAATAAAAGCTCGCCGTCTATGAAATATACGTTTTTATCACCGTTTAATATTGCGTTATCGTATGTTTGACGAATTATTTGGCGTCTTTTATCGTTTTCGGATTTATCGGAGTCAAAGTCAGGCTTTGTAATAATTACTATCGGAAGCTGAGGATGTGCCTTTCTTATGATGTTAAAGAAGCGTTCATGTGTATTTTTTAAGTGCTCGGCATCCGGGGCATTGTGGTCATAGTCATAGAAAAATACCGACATATCAAAGCCATTTAAAAATTCAGCCATTTCACGCTCGCCCTTTGCGTTTCCGCTGAAGCCGAAATTGTAAAAATCAGCGTCATACCATCTTGAAAGTATAGCCGAATAGGAGTTGCCGGGACGTGAGGCACATCCACCCTGTGTTATGGAAGAGCCGTAGAACAAAAACGGCTTTGTTATTGTGTATTCATGCGGTTTTTCAATAACAGCACCCTTTTCGAGCCCTATATTCATACGGCTTACACCGCCGTAAAGCGGCATGTTTATAATGACATCGTACATCTCGTCGTTGGAGTTTATTTCGGCGATTGAATTTACAGATTTTGTGTCAAGAGCATTGTGCGGCGACATAAACGGCTTTATAAAGGTGTAGTTTTCGCTTTTATTAAATCTGATGTATAAGTCAAATCCGGCGGAGGCGGTTCTCGGCATATGGGAGAAATCCTCTGTGTAACATATATCCGCCGAAACAGCTATATATTTTGAATTTGTGCGAAAACGTACGCGCGCACCCGAGGTATTATATGCTAAAAACTGTATGCCCTCCGAAAAACTTTTCAGCATACTTTCCGGTATTCTGCAAAACGGCTTTCCGTTTTCATGTGAGTAAATTCCGTTTATCGTGAACGGCGCATAGTGGACGTCAAACCATTCAAGCTTATATCCGTCAAATGAAGCTATTTTAAAGTTTGGGTCTATGTTTGACATCTTACTTTCCATAAAAACACCTTCGTTTAAAAATTATTTTACTGAGGATTTTTTAGAGTATGAGTAATATAAAAGCGAGATTACAACAACTGCAATACTGATGCTTGCATAGATGAGGAACATTTTGTTCTGAAGTCCTCCTACAAGCATAAACGCAGAGCCGATTATTGCCAAAACAGGAATGACAATGCCTTTAAATACTCCCTTTACATCTTTTTTGATAAACATTTTAATTACCTGTAAATACAGTATAATATATCCGACATAGTTCATAACTATGGATATTTCCGAAACATCGGACGCGCCGAGCAGGGCGAATTTCTGAGTTAAATAGTGCACCAACATCCAAATAAGGCTTACAGTGAGTGAGAGTGCGGCGGATGAAAGAGAAACGCCGAATTTTTTGTTTGATTCTGTAAATTTATCGGAAAAAGGTATCATTTTGCGCATTGCAAGGGACTGTGGATTTCTTATACTTCCTATAATAAGTCCGTTTACAGTTCCTATTACAGATACAACTATGAATGTGAGCATTATCTTTGAGCCCCAGTGTCCCAAAAGCTTTTGAGCGGCGAAATCCAAATGAGCGTCACCCATTGATACAATCTGCTCAGGTCCTACATAGAGGCTTATACCTACAAAATATGATACATAGATTATAAGGATAAATATAGGAGAAGCTATAAGTGCCAAAGGCAGATTTCTCTTTGAGTTTTTTATCTCGTGTGAGATTGAAGTAGTTATAATCCAGCCGTCAAACGCGAACGCAATAGGCGTTATGGCTGCTATCCAAGATGTGTCTGCAAATATATTATGGCTCTCGGTTGTAAGAGGTTTCGGGTCACCAAGAACAAGTCCGAAAATTGCAAACAATATGAGCGGCAAAAGCTTTGCAACTGTTGTTATATTTTGCAAAGCTGCTCCAAAGCGCAGCCACAGAATATTTATAATGTACAGTATTATTACGCTTGCAGTACCTATGAGAATTTGATGCTCAAGGCTTGTCTCAAGTCCGAACAGCATGGAGGCATAAATTCCTATTACCCATGAAACAACGGCTACAAGTGTCGGATAATATATAAATGTGTGAAACCAGCCGAATGCACATGCTGCATTTGATGAGCAAAAACGCTCTGTGTAGGTTATAATTCCGCCTGCTGTATCAGTTCTGGAAGCGAGCTCACTTATAGTGAGACTTCCGAAAATTATACTAAGTGCCGCAATACAGAAAACTATTACACCGAGAAAGAGATTTCCTCTGGTATATTTTAAAACATCGTCACTTTTAAAGAATATGCCAGAGCCTATTACAATTCCAACTATCATTGCAATGGCGGTAATCGGTCCGTAGTGCCTTTGAGTTGTATGTTCCTTTTTCATTATACCCTCCTGCTTTTTGAAGATGATTATTCATATAATATCAGAAAAAAAGTGTGTTGTCAGTTAAAATAAGTATTTTACAATATTTTTGTTATAAAATACAGTTTTTAATACGTGTATTTATGAAAATAATTTAACAATGTGATTTGTTGACATGGAGGACAAAAAAAGTATAATTATCTTTATAAAGTATAAAGACGTATAAAATAAGCTTTCTGTGTGTTTTAAAGCTGATAACCTCAAGACAAACGCACATGAAATGAGAAGGGAACGGTAGTACTGATGATACTGGCAATAGATATTGGAAATACAAACATGGAATTCGGAATATGCAGCGAGGATAAGGTCTTGGCGGCGTTCCGTCTCGGTACAAACCGTGATATAACCTCCGATGAGGTGGGATTGTTTGCAAGCCAGTTCTTTTCGATACAGGGATATGACAGAAAGGACATTGAGGACGTTGTAATTGCATCGGTTGTTCCTCAGGTAATGTATTCTGTAAATAATGCTATAAAAAAATACTTCGGAAAACAGGCGCTTGTTGTGGGCGAGAACCTGCCGTTTTACGTTGAAAATAAATATGATAATCCGCGCGAGGTAGGTGCTGACAGACTTGTAAACGTCATTGCAGCATACGAAAAATATAAATCTCCGCTTATTATTGTAGATTTCGGAACTGCCACTACCTTTGACGCTGTTGATTCAACAGGTGCATATCTGGGCGGTGCAATTTATCCGGGTATAAAAATCTCTATGGATGCACTTTTCCAGAAAGCCTCCAAGCTGCCGAGAGTTGAGCTTGTAAATCCGGGCAAAGTAATCGGAAAAAATACAGTGAACAGTATGCAGGCAGGCGCTATTTACGGCTATGTCGGCGCAGTAAAGAACATTATAAATCACATGAAAAACGATTTGGGCGAGGATACAAAGGTTGTTGCGACAGGTGGTTTTTCAAAGATGATAGGCAAAGAAGCAGGTGTGTTTGACAGCATTGACAAGACCTTGACTTTGGAAGGACTTATGATGATATATAAACGCTACTGCGACGAAAATAAATAGGAAAATAATAAAGAGAAGATAAGCCGGGTGTATCTGAAAAACAGTACATCCGGCTTATAGTTAAAGCGTTTTTATAAAAGAAAAACTGCCGAACATTTCTGTTCGGCAGCCAACAAAAAAGAAAGAAATTGGGGAAGTGAAAGGGGTTATGAAGGGAGTTGTTTATGCTGTCGGAAAAGTGTGATTGACGGTTTTGGGGGAACCGCTTCCGACAAAAATATAATACCATATATTGTAAAACTTGTAAATAGGTTTTTGGAAATTTTTTCAAAATATTATTTTATGTGAAAGGAAACAAATATATGACAACGGCACTTATAAATGCGGTTATAGTGACAATGGAAAATGATAAAGTCATAGAAAACGGCTTTATTAAAATAAAAGATGGCATTATTTCAGAGATGGGAGAAATGTCGGAATATAAAAACGACGCTGAAAAAGAGATAAATATTGATAAAAAGACTATATATCCGGGGTTTATAGACGCCCATTCTCATTTGGGAATGTGGGAGGATTCACTCGGCTTTGAGGGTGACGACGGAAATGAATGCAGTGACCCGTGTTCACCTCAGCTAAGGGCGATAGACGCTGTAAATCCGCTTGAGCGCAGCTTTAAGGACGCATACGAGGCGGGCGTTACATGTGTTGTGACAGGACCGGGAAGCGCTAATCCGATAGGCGGACAGATGTGCGCGCTGAAAACTTACGGCAGACGTATAGACGATATGATAGTAAAGGAGCCTTTGGCTATAAAGTTTGCATTCGGAGAAAATCCAAAGAGCACGTATAATGAAAAGGACACTGCTCCAACCACACGAATGGCGACAGCCGCCATAATACGCGAGGAGCTTATGAAGGCGAAAAAGTATCTTGAAGACAAAAAGCTCTCCGAGGAGGACGACGATGTCGACGCGCCTGAGTTCGACTTTAAATGCGAGTCGCTGATACCGCTTTTGGAGCGTAAAATAAAGGCGCATATGCACGCGCACAGAACTGACGATATATTTACAGCTATCCGCATTGCCAAGGAATTCGGAATAAAGGCTGTAATAGTGCACGGCACAGCGGCGCACACCGTAGCTGATATACTTAAAAATGAGGATATAAGCATTATAACAGGTCCGTTTTTGGGCAGCAGGACAAAGCCTGAATTACAGCAGCTCTCAGCCAAAAATGCAGGAGCCTTGAGCGCTGTCGGAATAAAGACAGCTATATGCACCGACCATCCGTGCGACCCGATACATCTACTCGGCGTATGCGCGGGATATGCCGTGCGCGAGGGCATGGACTATAACTCCGCTTTGAAGGCAGTCACCATAAACGCTGCCGAAATCTGCGGAATATCTGACCGAGTAGGTTCCCTAAAGGTGGGAAAGGACGCCGATTTGGCTGTTTACTCGTGTGACCCGCTCTCCCTGTATGCAAAGCCGCATATGGTCTTTGTTAGCGGAAAAAGAGTGCTTTGATGTGTAAACGTATTGATTTGACAGCGGTGTTTATATTACAATAAATATATTGAGGTATATATTATCGCTTTGTTATATTATCGCTTTGTTTGACGGAGGTAAATACATTTGAAAATACATGAATCTGCCGAAAATTATCTGGAAACGATACTTGTATTAAAAAAACGTTTGGGTGAAGTGCGTTCCATAAATATTGTAAACGAGCTTGAGTACACAAAACCAAGCGTCAGCGTTGCCATGAAAAATTTAAGGGAAAACGGATATATAACTATGGACAATTCAGGATATATCTCGCTTACCGAAAAGGGTCTTGAAATAGCTCAGGCAATGTATGAAAGACATCAGTTTGTCTCAGAGTGGCTAAAGTCGATAGGCGTTGACGAAAAGACAGCCGTTGAGGACGCGTGCAGAATAGAGCACGTTATTTCTCAGAAAACCTTTGACGCTATCAGAAATTTTGTGTGCAAGGACGCAAAAGAAAAATAAAATTTTACCATATGCACATGTGAAGCTATTGTGTTTTGCATGTGCATATTTTTTGGTACTTTTTTTCTTAAAAATATTTTATTAAAAGGCTGTATTTTATTTATTTTTATGTTTGTAGAAAAAGCTCGAAAATGCTATAATATTTGATAATATATTTTGGTTAGATAAAAGCGAATATCTGTAAAATTAAAATATACCGTTGTTCTTGTGTTTTGAGCTCGGGCAAATAAAAAGAAAAAGAAATGGTGGATTTAAAATATGGAACTATTAAAGCAGAGAATATTAAAAGATGGAAAAGTTAAAGAGGGAAATATACTTAAAACAGATTCATTTTTAAATCACTGTATGGATATAACACTGCTTCAGGAGATAGGCAAGGAGTTTAAAAGACGCTTTGCAGACTGCAATGTCAACAAAATACTGACAATCGAGGCGTCCGGTATAGGAATAGCCGCTATTACAGCGCAGTATTTCGGCAATGTGGACGTAATATTCGCAAAAAAATCCCAGTCCAAAAATCTTGACGGAGAAATTTTGACAGCTCCTGTCATTTCATATACAAGGGGAAGAAAATTTGAGGTTAATGTGGCAAAGCGCTTTCTCAATGAGGGCGACAATGTGCTTATAATAGATGACTTTTTGGCACATGGTCAGGCGCTTCAGGGACTTATCAAAATAGTAAACGATTCACCTGCAAATATAGTGGGCTGCGGTATCGTTATAGAAAAGGGATTCCAGAGCGGCGGCGAAATACTCAGAAATCAGGGGATAAATCTTCAGTCACTCGCCATTATAGATTCGATCGAAAACGGCGAAATAAAATTCAGAGACTAATATGCTTAAATTTAAGATACAGACGCATAGAGCGGCGTCTGTATTTTTTATTGTGTAAAGCTTTGAGATAAAATATAAAAATTTTTATGGAAAATTTATTGACAATATATTTGTACAGTACTATAATGTAGTAGGGTTAGCTGAGGCTAACTTAAATTTAGATATATAGGTTAGTCAAAACTAATTCAAATGTTTTGTTTTGAATTATTTGATTTTAAAAGGGTTGATTTGGTGGTAACTATGAATTTAAAAGACGCTGTTGAGGGCAAGGAGTACATAATCAAAAATATTGTGACAGACGATGAAGAGCTCGACGCTTTTCTGTTTTCTTTGGGATGTTACAGCGGAGAGGCTATAACGGTTATCTCGCACTTAAAGGGCGGGTGTGTTGTATCTATAAAGGACGGCAGATATAATATCGACAATCAGCTGGCACAGGCTATTACAATCTGATTGTCTGTGTATTTGCGCCGGCAAGATAATCCTTTGGATTATCTTGCACACTGAGGTTAGTTTATGCTAACTTAATGAGGTTAATTTATCCGAAAAGGATTAAACATAGGGAGGAAAAACAATGAGAATTGCTTTAACCGGTAACCCAAACTCCGGTAAGACAACAATGTACAACGCTTTGACAGGACGAAACGAAAAAGTGGGTAACTAGGCGGGCGTTACGGTAGAGAAGAAGGAGCACGCAATAAAAAGCTCGTATTGTCCGACAGGTGAGGAGCTTATAGCCGTAGACCTTCCGGGAGCGTACTCAATGTCTCCGTTTACCTCAGAGGAGAGCATTACAAGCTCTTATGTAAAGCACGAAAATCCAGATGTAATAATCAACATAGTGGATGCCACTAATCTCAGCAGAAGCCTTTTCTTTACAACTCAGCTTTTGGAATTGGGAATTCCGGTTGTTGTAGCGCTCAATAAAAGCGATATAAACGAGAAAAAACAGACAAAGATAGACGCGCAGACGCTCTCACTAAAGCTTGGATGCCCTGTTGTAGAAACTGTCTCCACATCAGCCGATGGCTTGCAGGCGGTTATCAAAGCGGCTGTTGAAAATGTTTATTCTTCACAGCAAGCGCCGTTTGTTCAGGGCGATATAGATTTAACTGATAAAAAAGCTGTTGAAGCGGCTGACCGCAAGCGCTTTGAGTTTGTAAACAGGCTTGTATCGACTGTTGAAACAAGAAAAATTTTGACAAAGGATAAAAATAAAGACGATAAAATAGACGCGGTACTTACAAACAAATGGCTCGGAATACCGATATTTGCGGTGGTTATGTTCTTAGTTTTCTGGATTTCCCAGTCGTCTGTCGGACCGTTTATCGGAGATACACTTGCCGCTTGGATAGAATCCTTCCAGGAATGGCTTAGAACACTTACAGCTGATTCAAACCCACTGCTTCAGGCGCTGCTCGTTGACGGTATTGTAGGCGGTGTCGGCGCAGTTATAGGATTTTTGCCGCTTGTTATGGTTATGTACTTCCTCATTGCCATTTTAGAGGACTGCGGATATATGGCACGTGTTTCCGTTGTGCTTGACCCTATATTTAAAAAAGTAGGACTTTCCGGTAAGTCGGTTATTCCTTTCGTTATAGGTACAGGATGCGCTATTCCGGGTGTTATGGCTTGCCGTACAATCAGAAATGAGCGTGAGCGCAGAGCAACAGCTATGCTCACACCGTTTATGCCATGCGGCGCAAAACTGCCTGTTATAGCACTGTTTGCAGGTGTTTTCTTTGCGGACGCTTCATGGGTAGGACCTCTCATGTACTTTGTGGGAATAGTTCTTATCTTCTTCGGTGCACTTATCGTAAATAAAATTGCAGGATACAAAAACCGCAAATCGTTCTTTATCATTGAGCTCCCTGAATACAAAGCACCTTCAATCAAACGCGCGTTTCTCTCAATGTGCTCCCGCGGCTGGGCATATATCGTAAAAGCAGGTACAATCATCCTTGTGTGCAATACGCTCGTTCAGCTCATGCAGAGCTTTAACTGGAATTTTGAGCTTGTCGAGGAGGGAATGGAGAATACCTCTATCCTAGCTTCAATCGCAGGACCTGTTGCAGTACTTCTCATTCCTTTGGGCTTCGGTGTATGGCAGATGGCGGCGGCTTCTGTTACAGGCTTTATAGCTAAAGAAAACGTTGTAGGTACACTTGCCGTGTGCTACGGTGTAACAAACTTTATCGATACCGACGAGTTAGTGCTCTTGGGCGGCGCAAATGAGGTTGCGGCTGTGTTCGGAATTACAAAGGTTGCGGCTTTGGCGTGCCTTATGTTCAATCTCTTTACACCTCCGTGCTTTGCGGCAATAGGCGCTATGAACTCAGAGATTAAGGATAAAAAGTGGATGTTCGGCGGAGTTGCACTTCAGCTTGCAACAGGCTATATTGTAGCATTTCTTGTATATCAGATAGGCACAGTTATCACAACAGGAGCAGTTGGAACAGGCTTTGTTCCGGGACTTATTGCAGTAGCGGTTATGGTATTAACAATAGCGTACTTTATGTTCCGCTCCGACGCAAAACTAAAACAGGAGTATGCCCTTAGTTCGGCAAGATAATATAGCCTATGGAAAATATTATTGTCAATATTGTGCTTGTCGCTGTACTTGTGATAATTGTCGGCGCAGCCTTGATATACTTATATAAAGCTAAGAAGAGCGGGCAGAAATGTGTAGGCTGTCCCTATGCTAAGAAATGTGGCAGCGCAAAATGCTCATGTGGCTCAAATGAGCAGGTACATAAAAATAAGAGATATTATGTCAAATAGTTAAAAAAGAACGTGTACACAAAACTGTGTACACGTTCTTTTTATGTAATATATTAAAGATATTTCATGAAGTCAACTTCATCTATAACGTTATAGCGGCTGCGGATAGCTCTCATTTTCTCTTTGAAGTCATCAAGCTCAGCGTCTTTATAATTTCTGAACGGTCTGCGTGAATAGCCCGCGTCAACACCCTGCCAAGCTATCATATTTCTCATAAGCGCAAGGTAGTCGTATTTGACAGCCTCCAGAATAATCTCGGTTGCAATTTTCTGAAGTCTGACGCCCTCTTTTAAATTGCCGTTTTCAACACAGCTGTAAATTGATTTAAACAGCTCAGGCATAACGTTGTAGAATGAACCGATTATACCGTCTGTGCCGACAGAAAGTCCTGAAAATGCCATTTCATCACAGCCTGAGTAGATCATGAAATCTTTTCCGAGCACTTCCTTGAGATGGCTCATCTGGTCGTGGTCTTTTCCTGTGAATTTAAGTCCCTTTATGTTTTCAAGCTCGGAGAGCTTTAAGAGCAAATCTGTTCCCATAAGTCCTGCGAGCGGTACGTTGTAGATTATCATAGGCAGAGGAGTGGCCTCGGATATATCCTTGTAGTAGTTGTATATATCCTCGGCGTTGAACTTCCAGTAAAACGGAGGTACGGAGGATACTGCGTCTGCGCCTGCCTCATATGCGTGGTGGGCTAAATCTATTGATTTTTTTGTGCCGATGTCTCCAACATGGACAATAACAGGCTTTCTGCCTGCAACGCGGTTTATAACTGTTTCAACTACAAGCTTGCGCTCTTCGCCTGTCATCAAAAAGCCTTCGCCGGTACTTCCCGTGAGGTAAAATCCGTCGATACCCTTGTCGATAAGGAAGTCAACAAGCGCTTCGGTGCGTTTTACGTCTACGTTTTCGTTTTCGTCAAACAGCGTTATCATTGCGGCTATAACGCCTTTGATTTCTGAAATTTTAAAGTTACTCATTTTTTGTCTGCTCCTTTTATAATAATTTTATTATTTTTCGTCTGAGTTTATCTGACACTTGATTACATACTTTTTATACGGTTTTTGCCTGTCAATGTGTATGCACGGCTTATGCGCGTCAGTCGGGAGCATTATGTAAAAATATCCCGCAGGAACTGTAAACACCATTTCAGGTTTTGTTCTGTCATGCTCCAAAAACTCAATGTCGCTCTCGCCGAAAGGCTGTATGACTTTCATGCCGTCGTCAGTGTTTGCATAGCAGAAGGTTTCGTCACCTTCCAGTATATACATTATGTCCACATACTTTCTGTGATTTTCGTACTGCTTTTCGTCAATGGATAATGTGTCGCCCTCGCTTGACATTATGTATCCGCCGTCAAAGTCATATTTTCCGCACTCAAGAGTAGGATTTTTCTCCAAAAATTTGAGCGCCGCTTCAAGATTATCCACAACGGACACATACTTTTTTAAATTTGAATGAGTGTCGATTATCAATTTTTATTCCTCCCATAAGTCAGCAGAATTTTCCTCATAAGGTTTATAGTCAACATTGAAGTGATAGTGCATAGCTGAGCAGTAGGCATTAAAATCTCTGTCCTTTAAAGCCTGAGCGATAAGCCTATGCTTTTTTATCGTGTTTTCAAAGTGCGACGGGATTACGCTTGCCTTGTGGAATTTATCGCACGACCACACCGCGTCTATTATGGCTGTGAGTATCGGGTTTTGCGTGCGTGAATAGAGTATCTTGTGGAATGCGGCGTCCGCCTCGTGAAACTCGTATCCAAAGCTTACAGTGCTCACGTTTTCGGATAAAATATCATTACCTATTTTCTCCATAATTCCGAGCTGTTCAAACAGTAAGTCTACGTCCGACTCCTCAAGGCTGTCAAACGACTCCTTTAAAAAGCCGAGCTCCAAAACCCGCCTTACAGGAAGCGTCTGATTTAAAAGCGCCTGACCGTCCTTTGAGAGAGAGTAAAACAGGTTTTCAAACAAATGCTTTGGGGAAAACTCCAAAACCGTTATACCAACACCCGGTGTGGAGCTTACAACACCTGTTATCTCCAGCGCCTTTATTGCCTCACGCAGAACATTGCGGCTGACATTGAGCATTTGGCACATTTGAATTTCTGTCGGAAGCTTATCTCCGGCAGAGAGCTTGTTCTGCAAAATATATGTCTTTATCTGTTCGTAAACCTGAACATACAGCTTTTGATTTTTAAGATTTTTCATTTCATATTTAGGTGTGGAATACACGAAAAAGTCACCTCAATGCAGTTTAACTTTAATTTGTACTACAATCTACAATTTAAGCTAAAGTGACTCTATTGTCAATACAAACCGTGTATTTATGAGGATTTTTTATTATTACTACAAAATAAAATATAAAATATATCATCAGACTGTCTAAAAACATAATTTTTAAGATTTTGTCACGAAGGCGGACATGTGCCGCTGCAGTGACTCTTTGAGAGAAAAACAGCTTCACAAGCGGGAACAGCGCTTTTGTGAAGCCATTTTTGATGAAAAGGGGGGATTGGGGGAAAAATCACAGAGCAAGTGTACACGCAGCGATTGTGTTTGTCCCTCAAGAGCGTTTCGACTTTATCGACACGCTCATATCATTTGTACTACAAATATGAACGTGAAAATTTAATTTTCCTTTTGAGCTTTTCCGCTGTATATATCGTGAAGAACTCCGAGCGACGAAAACGAAAGCTCAAGCTTGTCATCGTCATTTAATGAAAGCTCTGCCGATACAGTTTTTGTAAAGCCTGTGCCGAGTGATGAGAAAAACTTCAGCATATCTTTGTCAGCTTCGTAGTCAAATCGATTTAAATTTGTAAACGACGAGTTTACAACAGTGTTGAAAAGCGCGTCGTCACCGTTTTGTGAATACTCCGAAAAAAGCTTTTCGACAACACATGAGGATATACCCGAAAAAGCAGAGATATACTGCGGTGATAATTTGTTTTCATCAGCGCTGAAAATGAGAGAACACAGCGTTACGGCGTCCAGAAAGTTTTTACCCTTTGAAAATTTTAAAGCTTCGCCGCTCTCAGAAGAAGTCAAAGATATATCCTCCTGAAAGGTCACATCAACGCCGCCGAGAGAAAAAATAATCTCGGTAAGCTGAGCTTTGTTCATTTTAACATATTTTGAAATATCGGTCTGCAAAAGCTCGCTTAAAGCAAGGCATACCTCGTTTTCCGAATCAGCGGAAAGAATATCCCCGAGAGTTTTTGACTGCCTGTTCGGCATTACTGTATCAGGCGGGAGCGGGGTTAGGTTTACAGCTTTGTTTTGAGCATCAAAGCCTATCAGCAAAAACATATTTGCGCTTTTGTCTTCGTCAAGGGATATGAACAGTAGATTTTTGTTTTCGGTATCGGGAGGAGTTACTGCTGATTCTTCTATCGGGACATTTTCCTGTGTCAGCGCAACGTCTGTGTCGTGCTTTTTGTTTTTTTCGAGTGCGAATATTGCTAAAACAGATACAAGCGCGAGTACAAGAAAAGTTACCGCAAACGAGAGTATAAAAAATCTTATTTTAAGTTTTTTGTCGCTGTCAGAAAAGTTTATCATTAAAAAAATCCTTTCTTATATAGTGTCATAAACCTATGTATTTTACAGTAGTTTGGGCAGCTTTGAGTTTTTATAATCATTCATATAAAAAGGTATAATCGCACTTTACTTTACATATTGGTTTTATAAAGTGAATGTTTTTGGTTTGAAAGGAAAATCATATATGAAAACTTTGACCGTAAAGGTTCAAAAGACCTCGGTTTTGCTGACAGGAATAATAAGCGCCGCGGCGGCAGTCGGGCTTATAATTTACTCGGACAGCGTAAAGACAGGTGTTTTAAACGGACTTTCACTCTGTGCACAGAGCATAATACCGTCGCTGTTTATATTTATTATTCTCGCTGTGTTCATGTGCCGTTCACCTGCGGGAAAGATTGTGTCAATCCTCTTTTATCCGTTGACGCGCTTTGTGTTAAGGTTAAACCCAAAGCTCGGATGCACGATTATTATGAGTATGCTCGGCGGCTATCCTGTGGGCGCGGCGCTTTTGTCCGATATGGTGAGAAAAGGTGAAATAACTAAAAAAACAGCATCGAGGATGATGTGCTTTTGCAGTAACGCGGGACCTGCGTTTGTAATTACGGCTGTCGGGGTAAATATGTTCGGCTCTTTTTCCGTCGGCGTTATACTGCTTGTTTCTCATTTGATGTCGTCCGTTATAATCGGAGCTTTTACTGGACATTTTTTTAAGCATGACGACTTTCCTAAAAAAGGCGGAAAGGCTTCCGAACTTAAAAGGGAAAAAGCGGAGAGCTTAGGGGATATTTTTGTGGAATCCGTGTCGTCGGGCGTAAACTCAATTTTGGCGATATGCGCCTATGTTGTGCTGTTTTCGGCAGTTCTTTCCGTAATCGGAGAAAATGGATTTATAAGACAGATGATATACTTTTTGTCCGATAAAACAGGACTTGAATATGAGCTTATATTAGGCGTGGTAAATGGTTTTTTGGAGGTCACCACAGCGTGCAAAATGCTCTCGGGTACACTTTCTTTAAATCATGTTATTTTAGCTTCGTTTTTTATATCGTTTTCGGGGCTTTCAATCATTTTGCAGGTAAAACACTGCTTTAAGGATACCGGTGTCAGCCTTTCGGGATATATAGCTTCAAGATTTGCAGCGGGAATTATCAGCGCTGTTCTAACAAGGATAATGCTTTTTGTGTTCCCGATAACTTTATCTGTATCTTCAGCGCTTGATAAACCTGTGATGTCAAGCGCCGCGGGCTCTGTTGTAAATTCTGTTATACTTGTGGTTTTATGCTGTGTGTTTTTGTTTTCATTAAACTCAAGAAAGGACAAAAAAGCAGTATAACGGTTTTCACACAGATGTTTTTGTGATAAAATATTGTCTGTGAAATTTACATGAGTTTTTTCTCTGTCGGGAGGTAAAATATAAAATATGGGTATATTTTCAAAGAAGAAAAAACCGCTTTTCGGACGGAATATAGAGCCTGCCTGCGAATACTGTGAAAACGGCTCTCCGACGATAGACGGTCAGATGATAAAGTGCAAATACAAGGGAATTATCTCAAAGCACGACAGCTGCAAAAAGTTTATTTATGCGCCTTTAAAAAGAGTTCCGAAGCGCCGACCGTCGCTGCCTCAGTATGACCCGGATGAGTTTAAACTTTAAAAAAGCATAATACATCAGTTTATATATTTTGATAAAAAGCGGCAGAATAATATTTTTGCCGCTTTTAAAATTTGTAAAAGAGCATGAAAAGTTATTGAAAGAAGTTTTGAGTTGCATTATACTTTTATGTGTAGATAATACATGTTCGGAAACATTAAAACGAAAGGAATGTAATTTTAAAATGGCAAAATATACGATAGGAATAGATTTCGGAACACTTTCCGGGCGTGCTGTGCTCGTGAACGTAAACACGGGTGAGGAGGTAGCAAGCTCTGTATTTGACTATCCGCACGCTGTAATGGATACACATCTGCCTGACGGCACAAAGTTAGGACAGGACTGGGCTTTGCAGCACCCGCAGGACTACTTGGACGTGCTCTACAACACAATTCCTGATGTACTAAAGCAGTCCGGTATCAGCGCTGACGATGTAATCGGCGTGGGTACTGACTTTACCGCATGTACAGTAATGCCTGTAAAAGCTGACTCCACACCGATATGCTTTATAGAGGGATATGAAAACCATCCTCACGCATACGTAAAGCTGTGGAAGCACCATGCGGCACAGGATTTGGCAAATCAGCTCAATGATACAGCACACGCAATGGGCGAAAAATGGATTGACCGTTACGGCGGAAAAATATCCTCCGAGTGGGAAGTGCCGAAGGTCTGGCAGGTGTATAAAGAGGACAGAGAAGTGTATGACTTTATGGATTTCTGGGTAGAGGCAGCGGACTGGATTGTTTGGCGTCTTACAGGAGTTCAGACAAGAAACGCCTGCACAGCAGGATATAAGGCAATGTGGCACAAGAGAGAGGGTTATCCGTCGGAAAAATTTTATGCCGCGCTCGATAAAGGTCTTGAGCATTTAATACAGGATAAATGCTCATGTCCGCCGTCTCCGCTCGGCATGTGCGCAGGATATATAACCGAGGAAATGGCTCAGAAAACAGGACTTAAAGCCGGAACGGCTGTATGTGTCGGAAACGTTGACGCGCATGTGTGTGTGCCTGCTGTTAAGATAACCGGACCTGCCAAAATGCTCGCTATAATGGGCACATCAACCTGCCATATGCTCATGGGCACAGAGGAAAAGAGCGTTCCGGGAATATGCGGAGTAGTTGAGGACGGCATTTTGCCCGGACTTTTCGGATACGAGGCGGGACAATCCTGCGTGGGCGACCACTTTGCTTGGTTTATAGATAACTGCCTGCCTGCTGATTACTATGAAGAGGCTAAAAAGCAGGGCAAAAATATACACGCATATCTCAGAGAAAAAGCTCAGAAGCAAAAACCTGGAGAGAGCGGACTTGTTGCGCTCGACTGGTGGAACGGCAACCGTTCTGTGCTTGTGGACGTTGATTTGACAGGACTCATGCTCGGTATGACGCTTCAGACAAAGCCTGAGGACATGTACCGCGCGCTCATCGAGGCTACGGCATATGGCACAAGGAGAATTATACAGTCATTTGAGGAAAACGGTGTGCCTGTCGACGAGTTCTACGCTTCGGGCGGAATTTCTCAGAAAGACCCGATGACAATGCAGATTTACGCTGACGTAATAAAGAAGCCTGTTAAGATAGCCGGAAGCGCACAGGGTCCTGCTTTGGGAAGCGCTATATTTGCCGCAGTTGCCGCAACATCCAAAAACGGCGGTTACGACACTGTTGAACAAGCGGCAGAGGTTATGGGCAAGCTCAAGGACGTTGTGTATATGCCTATTGAAGAAAACAGCCGCATATACGATAAGCTGTATGAGGAATACTGCATACTTCACGATTATTTCGGAAAAGGCGCAAACGACGTTATGAAGCGTCTTAAAAATATTAAAAAGAGTGTTACTGAAAGCAAATAACAATTAAAAGGAATGATAAAAATGCTCGAAGAGCTTAAAAAACAGGTTTATGAGGCAAATATGCTTTTGCCGAAATACTCGCTTGTAATATTCACATGGGGAAATGTGTCCGCAATAGACAGAGAAAAAGGACTTGTTGCAATAAAGCCGTCAGGCGTGGAATACGATAAGCTTACCCCTGACGATATGGTAATACTTGACCTTGAGGGCAATGTAGTTGAGGGGAATTTAAACCCGTCGTCTGACACGGCAACACATCTCGAAATATACAGAAAATTTAAAAATGTCGGTGCCGTAGTGCACACACATTCACAGTGGGCAACCTTCTTCGCGCAGGCGAATATGGGTATAGCGCCGTATGGCACAACTCATGCCGATTACTTTTACGGTGAAATTCCGTGCACACGCCGCATGACAGAAAGCGAGATAAACGGCGAATACGAGCTTGAAACAGGAAAAGTAATAGTTGAAACCTTTGAGAAAAACAATATAAACCCTGAATATGTACCGTCGGTACTGGTGGCAAATCACGGTCCGTTCTGCTGGGGCAAAAATGCACAAGACGCTGTTCACAACGCAGTTGTACTTGAGGAAGTGGCTAAAATGGCATGGCACACAAAGATGTTAAACGGCACTGTTATGCAGGATGAGCTTATGAATAAACACTTTTTCAGAAAACACGGTGAAAACGCATACTACGGACAGAAATAACCTTTAAGCTTAAAAGGGAGATGAATACTTTGAAAGAACTTGTGCTACTGGGTGCAACAGGACATCTTCGCAGTATAGCTGACAGCATAATTTCAATAGGCGAGTACGATGTACTGCATATACTTGACGACAACACTCCTGTCGGAACGGATATGTGCGGCTTTAAGGTAAGCGGCACGTTTGACGAACTGCAAAAGCTGTACGATTCGGGGTGCAGGCAGGCGTTTGTATCGGCGGGCAGTATAGGAAATTACGATAAAAAGAAAATGCTCTATGAGCTTGCGTTAAAGACAGGCTTTGAACTGATAAATATAATTGACCCGACCGCGGCTGTCGCTAAAAACGCGGTATTGGGCAAAAATATATTTATCGGCAAAAACGCTGTGGTAAACTCATATGCAGTTTTAGGCGATATGGCGTGTGTAAATACAGGCGCTATTGTTGAGCACAACTGCACAGTCGGCGATTTTGCGAATATCGCTCCCGGCGCTACCTTTTGCGGCGGAGTGCGCATAGGATACGGTACACACATCGGAGCGGGAAGCGTTATAGTTCAGGATATAAAAATAGGCGATAACTGCATGATAGGCGCAGGCAGTGTGGTGACGCACAATATACCTGACAACTGCAAGGCATACGGCGTTCCGTGCAGGATAGTTGAGGAAAATTATAATCTTTAACTCTTGACAACAATATTTATACTGTGTTATTATCTGTGCAATTTAACATTTATTAAAAAAGGCGGTATAATATTGGAGATAAAATTTATTGACTACGGAACAAAAGAATATAACGACACACTCGAGCTTCGCAACAAGGTAATGAGAATACCTTTGGGACTTAATATACATGATGAGGACTTCAGCTGTGAAAAAGAAAGCGTGATTGTAGGCGCTTTTGAGGATGAAAGCATGCTGGGCGTCGGAGTTATGTCCAATAAAGACGATGTATATAAGGTTGAGTATGTATGTGTGGACTCTGATATTCAAAGCCGCGGTGTGGGCTCAAAAATGCTCGATTTTTTGGAGAAAACAGCCGTGAAAAAAGGCGGAAAGAAAATATCGCTTGACGCACGTGTTTCGGCAAAGGAATTTTATCTGCGCCACGGATGTAGGACGGATTTTGCGG
>CALXEM010000027.1 GCA_944387335.1 uncultured Clostridia bacterium
GTAAGCGGTGTTGCAGATATAGACAGCTTTGATGAACAGACTGTAATTGTATTTACCGATTTAGGTGAGCTTACTGTAAAAGGGTATAATTTGCATATAAATAAACTAAATGTAGATACCGGTGAGCTTATGCTGGAGGGTGAAATACATCTTTTGTCATATACCGAAGAACAACCTCAAAAAGGCGGGATACTTTCAAAACTGTTTAAATAGGGGTTGGAGTAATTGGAAAATATTTTGGAGCATCAGACGGTTGTTTTCATATATTCTCTGCTTTGGGGCGGCGTTTTAGGCGTATTGTATGATGTGTTTCGTGTATACAGGATATGTGTTCGTTCTTCAACAGTCAGCGTGATTATACAAGATGTTATATTTTTTTCAGTTTGTACCGTAATTGCGTTTTTGTTTCTACTGAGCAATGTCAACGGTCAGCTAAGGGGATATTACATATTGGGAATGTTTTTGGGCGCTGTGATATATCATTTTTCACTGGGGAATATTGTTGTGCGGATTTTGGCATCGTTTGTAAAGATAACGCAGACGATAATTATACGCCCTTTAATAAAGTTAATTTTAGCAATAAAAAAACTTTTGAACAAAATTTTAGGCGCAATTCTATTCAAACTTAAAAAAGTTGGGAGTTTTTTTCAAATTCGCTTGAAAAAATATACCGGTTTATTGTATAATCACACTAGGTCAGTATTTATACGCAGGACTGAGAAGTCTGACGCAGAAAATAATCAAAAAAGGAGGCAAAATTTCTTTGAACGCTGTAGAAAAAAGACGTGCAAAAAGAAATGCTCGAAAAAAGAGAAGAAGTTTCTTGTCTAAAATAGCTGTTATAGGTATTGCCTCATATGCCATAATTGTGTTAGTAGGTCAACAGCTTGAAATAACCAAAAAACAAAACGAGCTTGCTGATATAGAACAGAAAATCCAAACTCAGCAGGATATAAACAAGGATTTAGACCGTGTATTATCCATGGGTGACGATAAGACATATATCGAGAGCATTGCCCGTGAGAAACTGGGATATGCTTATCCTGACGAGCGCTTTTATGTTGACGTGGCAGGTAACTAGGATTAGGACTGTTTCAGATAGCGCGCAATTTTTAATATTACTGAAATAATTCAGGAAGTGTAATTTCTTAAGGAGGACATAGGCAAAACTATGCATTTTGAAGTTGGAAGCATTTTAGACGGTAAGGTTACGGGTATAACGAAGTTCGGTGCTTTTGTTGATCTTTCAGACGGAAAAACCGGTATGGTACATATTTCCGAGGTAGCGCCTACTTATGTTAAGGATATAAAGGACCACCTCAAGGAAAATCAGGAAGTAAAGGTCAAAGTTTTAAATATAGGCGAGGACGGAAAAATAAGCCTTTCTATAAAGAGAGCAATGGAGAATCAGAACAATTCCCCTGCACAGAAAAAGCCATATAACAGAAACGGCGACCGTTTTAACGACAATAAACCTAACCGCAAAAATGAAAATATGTCCTTTGAGGAAATGCTTGCTAAATTTAAGCAGTCAAGCGAGGAAAAGATGTACGACATTAAAAAGAATATGGATACTAAAAGAGGTACATCCGGCAAGCGCTCTGCATTTAGCAGATAAAATTAAGATAAATGAAAAAGCAGTCGTTTAATAACGGCTGCTTTATTGTTTTAGTTTGAAATTTAAAGTTTTAAAAGTACATCCTTAAAAAACAAAAGTTAATTTTATCAGCTGTTTTAAAGTTCTCGTTTTACTTTTTTAGATTTTGGAAAAGGTAATTCATCGTATATTGAATTAAATAAATCTGTTAGAAATTTGCTGTCGTCGACATTGTCAACACGCAGGTAATTTTTCTTTCCGCCTTCACTTATTGAGTCGTATTCAGCGTTGGGGAGCATTTTTACAGCTGACGGCACAGGTCTGATTAAAAATCTGTCGTCACAAATATATGCTGCAACTTTTCCGCGGTAGTATATTAAGTATTCGCCCATCATCATACGATGACTTATTCCGTCAAGAGAGGATAACTGTTCTAACAGAAAATTCAGATAGTCTTTGCTTGTTGACATTTTACCGCCTCCCCAAATTATGCTTTAGCCTAATTATAGCATGATGTCTATACTATGGCGAGTATCAAAATACATAAAAATAAGGCACCCTCTATTAAGAAGGTGCCTTTGCTTTTTATTATTTATGGAAAAGTTTTTTGGTCTGGTAATTCGGCTCACATGTGAGGTTTACTCCGAGCTTTCTGAATGTGCTTTCGTCTACCTGAGAGAGCATTACAGAGGAATGTGCCTCGCAGCCTTTAAGCTTTGTGAGCTGTTTTAAAGCATGTTCTACAAGAGGGTTTGTTGCAGCGCTTATTGAGAGAGCTATCAGTATTTCATCGGTGTGAAGCCTTGGGTTGTGGTTGCCGAGATGTTCTGTTTTGAGTTTCTGTATTGGTTCGATAACGATAGGAGAGATGAGGTGTATTTCATGGTTTATATTTCCAAGTTTTTTGAGTGCATTTAAAAGAGCTGCCGAGGATGCTCCGAGCAAGTCGGATGTCTTTCCTGTAACGATAGATCCGTCAGGAAGCTGTATAGCAGCGGCCGGCATACCTGTTTTTTCAGCAAGGGAAAGAGCAGGCTCTACAACAAGTCTGTCAGACGGCTGGCAGTTAGCCTGATTCATGAGAAGCTCTATTTTGTATACTGCTTCAGCGTCAAAACGGCCTTTGCGCACATCACATCTTGCCTGATAGTATCTGCGGATTATTTCCTGACGTGAAGCTTTGCAGCAAGCTTCGTCGTCAATGATACAGTTACCTGCCATATTTACGCCCATATCTGTCGGTGATTTGTAAGGACTCTTACCAGCAATTTTATTGAAAATGGCATTGAGTACAGGGAATATCTCAACATCACGGTTGTAGTTTACAGTTGTTACACCGTATGCTTCGAGATGGAACGGGTCAATCATATTTACATCATTTAAATCTGCGGTAGCAGCTTCATAAGCTAAGTTTACAGGGTGCTTGAGAGGAATATTCCAGATAGGGAATGTCTCGAATTTAGCATATCCTGCCTTGATGCCTCTTTTATATTCGTGATAGAGCTGTGAAAGACAGGTAGCCATTTTACCGCTTCCAGGACCAGGGGCAGTTATTACAACGAGAGGTCTTTGTGTTTCGATATATTCATTTTTGCCGTATCCGTCGTCACTTACAATTAGAGGAATATTGCTTGGGTATCCTGCTATCGGATAGTGCATGTACACCTTTATGCCGAGATTCAAA
>CALXEM010000028.1 GCA_944387335.1 uncultured Clostridia bacterium
AGCACATTTGTGCCGTCTATGCCTTTCCATACAAATGTGTCGTAAGGCATACGGTTTTGGTCATTCCAGCTTATCTTTGTTGTAATAAAGGTGTCTATCTCACATTTTTGGAGTATCTGAGGCAGAGCCGCGGAATATCCGAATACGTCCGGAAGCCATAAAAACGTGCTCTTATTTGAAAATTCCTCCTCAAAGAAGCGTGTGCCGTACAAAATCTGCCTTGAAAGCGACTCACCTGACGGCAGGTTGCAGTCACACTCAACCCACATACCGCCGGCTGGCTCCCATCTGCCCTCTTTAACACGCTTTTTAATGTTTTCATATATTTTTGGATAATCGTGTTTTATAAAGTCATACTGCTGAGCCTGTGTGTGCATGAATATGTACTCAGGATAGCGGTCCATGAGCCTGTTCACAGTTGAGAATGAACGGGCGCACTTTTCGCGGGTGTTGTCCAGTCTCCACAGCCACGCCGTATCTATATGTGTGTGACCAACGGCATTTACAGTCACTTTTTTCTCCTCTTCTGAGAATTTTGACTGTATGTATTCAACAGCTTTTTGTGTGCTCTTTAAAAATGCTTCCTTGTCGGAAAATGTATCAACCAAATCCCATGCGCACTGCGCCATGTCGAGCATGCGCTCCTTTTCAGGGTCGTTTTCGTCAAGCTCTTTGTACATATCGAGCAGATTGTTTAAAAGATAATACAATTTGTCCGCCCATGGGTCAAGTACAGCCAGCTCGGCTCTGTTTATACGGTGTTCTCTCTCCTGCGGGAAACCTCCGCCGTTCATTCCAGACCATAGTCTGAACTGAAGGTGCAGTGTATCCCCTGCCTTTGCGTTCAGCGGAACGTCAGAATGGTTTTGGTCAACGCCCTGCCATGGCTCACCGTTTAAATACATCAGACTTTCAAATCCGCTGTTTCCGCCGCCTCCGGTTATACCGAAATCAAAGCATCCCCATATATCTCCGTCAACACCGTCCGGCACCTTTACAGAAGCTTCAATCCAGATATATTTATTGTACCCGCTCCATCTGTCGTGCAGAGCCATCTGCTCTTTGCCGGTACAGTCGACCGGTTTGGCTCCCGGTTTGCCGTCGTCCGATGCCGTGTAAAAGGACTTTATCTCGGATATTGTTGACCATCTGTCCTCTTTTAATCTCATTGCGGCACGTCTTATCTTTTCGTATGCGTGAAAATCAAACGGCATTTTTATTCACCTTCCTTTTATTATTTATCTTTATTTATAACGCTTTTTTAGTTATAGCACAAAAAAATAAATTCTTCAATTATATGCAGAAAAAAGGAAAATTATTTTTGATATATGCTCTCTATGTCCGGCACATTGGCGTCTAAAAATTCGGTGGGCGTAAGTCCCGTTACTTTCTTAAAAATTTTGCTGAACGTGTGTATGCTGTTATATCCCACTGCGTCGGCTATTTCGGTTATGTTCATTTCTCCTGACAGAGCTAAATGCTGAGCTGACTCTACACGCACAAAGTTTAGGTATTTGTGTATCTGTATACCCATCTCCTGCCTGAAAATATCTGACAGATATTTAGACGAAACGCCCACCGCGTCCGCTATCATATCGTTGTTTAAATCAGGATTATTGTAATTTTGCTGTATGTATTCGACTGTGCGCTGTACTTTAAGCCTGTTTTTTCCGTTTGACGGGCTGTATACTTTTTGCTGACTTTTTAAAAATAGTATAAGCATTTGAATACAGAGTGACTTTTCAACAAGCTTATAAAACGGCTCTTTGGATAATTCCTCATGGTGCATTTTAAAATAGAGTGATTTTAACTTTGTAAAATTGTCATATGTCGAGTGAACAACAAGCACGCGGTCATTCAATATTTTTTCACAGTCCGGAGCTTCACGTACGGCACTCTCTCCGGATAGGTTCTCCCTGTTTTTATCATAAAAGAAATCAAAATGAAAGATAAGCTGCTGTAATATACCGGAAGAAATTATCATGTGCTTGCAGAAAGGCGGAATTATTATAACATCGCCTTCAACAAGGTGATATTTTATCTCGTTGATATAAAAATCGGCTTCTCCCTGTGCAATTACAGTAAAGCTGTGGTCAAAATCCTGCCATGTTCCGAACAAATTGTTTGTCTTTAAATAATTAAGCCTGCGGACATACGGCGAAATATTCTGTAAAAGCACTTCCTCCATTTTAATTCTCCTCTCTTTTAAAAATTGAGCCATGATATTTAAAGTATAGCACGCAAATAAAAATTTGTCATAAAACAATGTGATATATAAATCTGTTGTCATACTTTTGGACAAATAAATTCCGTTTTATCTAAATACATAAAAGAGTATAAACGCTATCATACACTTGTAAAAAAGCTCAGCTTACATAAATTACGCAGAGCGTAATAAGGAGGCAAATGATAATGTGGTATAAAAATGATTACAGGCGTATTTTTATGGATATGCACTTAAACGACAGCAAGCCTGAGGAATACCTCTCCAAGCTGGATATCGATAATTTTGTCGAGCATTTAAAAGAAGCTCATGCAACAAGCGTAGTTGTAAAGGCAAAATCTCACGTGGGACTGCACTACTGGCCTAGCAAATACGGCAGAATGCACGAGGGCTTAAAGAGGCGCAATATTGACTATGTGGGCGAGATGACAAAGAAATGCCATGAGAACGGCATAAACGTAATAGTCTATTTATCTCAGATATACGACAATTACGCATACGAGCAGCACCCGGAATGGAGAATAGTGGACAAAACAGGCCATACTTCACGTGAGAACGGTGAAAGATACGGCATGGTCTGCCCGAACAACTCCGAATACCGCCGATATGTAAAAGAGATTTTAGAGGAACTCGCCTCATCTTACAGCTTTGAGGGTATGTTCCTTGATATGCCGTTTTGGCCTGATATATGCTATTGCAGCTCCTGCCGCAAGAGATTTTTCCGCGAAACAGGGAACGAGCTTCCGCGCCAAATTGACTGGAACGATCACGTATGGGCAGACTTTTTCCACAGAAGACAGCGCTGGATGGAGGAATTTATGCTCGAAAACACTAAAACAGTAAAGAGCATAAATCCTAACATAAGCATCGAGCACAACTTTGCGTCAATAGGCAACAACTGGCTGCACGCAAACACTGAAATGGGACTTCAGGCATGTGACTACGCAGGCGGCGATTATTACGGAGGATATTTGCAGCAGAGCTTTATCTGTAAATACTACAACAGTGTCACTCCGAATAAGCCTTTCTGCTACATAACCTCGCGCTGTGACCCGAATTTGATTGCACACACGGTCTCCCGCTCAAAAGATGACCTGCTTATCCACGGAATGAACGCCTTAATGCACAACGTAGCATTCTCAATATGTGACGCCATGAACCCAGACGGAACTTTTACAGATGAGATGTATGAGGGCGATATCCGCGACGTGTTTAATACAACAAGTAAGTATGAAACCATTGTCAGCGGAGATATATGTGCCGATGTCTCAATTTTGTACCATACAGAAAGAAAATTTGAACCAAACTTTATCCAGTCCCCGCTGAATGTAGCTTCTGTGCTCTTGGAAAACAATATACCTTACAACGTTATCGGCTCAAAAAATATTAAAAATATAAATACACAGGTGCTGTGCGTAAACGATGTGCCGGAACTGACCGACGAAGAAACACAGCACATCGAAAACTATGTTACATCCGGCGGAAAGCTCTTTATAACAGGTAAAATCGGAAATGCAAGACTCGAGGAACTTTTAGGCGTTGAAATTAAGGGTAAGAGCGACTACACATACACTTATTTAAGCCCTACTGAACAAGGCGCGCCGCTGTTAAAGACATTCAATTCAAAGAGTCCGTACCCTGTCGATCATTTCGCGTGGGAAGCAAAAATTAAATCGCCTGAAAATGCTCAGATTTTAGCTACTCTAACCTATCCATACACCAAACCAAACTCTTTTGACTTTGCCGCTATCCACTCAAATCCTCCCGGAATACGAACAGAACTGCCTGCAATTCTCCGCAAGAAAGTCTCAAAAGGTGAAATCATTTGGATAGCTGCACCTTTAGAGCTCAGTACAGCGGCTCACTGCAAAGAAGGTGTATTAGCCTTAATAAACTCCCTCATAACAGAGGATAAAAAGTTTTTAAGCAACGCGCCTACCTTTGTCGAGCTTATCATGTGGGAAAAGGACGGTGAAAAATATCTCGGTGCGGTCAATCAGCAGACAAAGCTGCCTGTTTATCCTATAAGCGGAATTACTGTCACTGTACCTGAGGCGATTAAAAAAGTGTGTCTTTTGTCAGATGAAAATAAAGAGATACCCGTTAGATATGAAAACAACAAGAGCACATTCTCACTTCCTACTCTTGACATCTTTCAGATTTATAAAATTGTCACCAAAAACAAATAGTCTGTAAAGCATTAAAAAGCGCCGAAAATATATTCGGCGCTTTTTATATGTATTTTTATTTTAACAGCACTTTCTGCAAAGGCTTTCACACACCGTGAGCTTTTCTATCGGCGCGCCGTTTGCAAAATGCGCGCAGTAAACATCTGTGCACTTTTTGTATCTCTCAAATGTTTTCATTGCCGCCTTTTCGTCAGAATAGACCTTCCAACAACCGCAGCACCTGCACTTTTCAGCTTTGTTTTCAATAAAACCGCACACATCCTGCGGCGGATAGCCTAAAAACAAACCTATTTCATGCGGAAATTCTCCGCTTTCTCTAAGTCGCTCTATAAGCTGTACTATACATCTGTTCGGAGAGTGAACACAGTATCCCCTCTCGCTCAGAATACGGCGCGCGGTGTCGTCGGTTAAATCATCGCAAAGCCTTGACGGACGAAAAATGTATATAAGTGCGCTGTTCTGTTTAAACTTAAGCGGCAAAACGCGAAGTCCCTTTTTAGTGAGCATGCGGTTAAGCGAGCATATACATCTGTGCATCTCGCATTTATTCTCAAAAAAGCTTGTAAACATACTGCCTGTCTTTAACCCTGCCAATGTTGGCGAGCAGTATTTTACTATCATTTCCTCCGACATTTTATCCGCCTCCGTTTCAGACTTAGTTAGTTTGTACTAACCCATATCTAAAAAATATAAATCTATCCCTGCGCCTGAACCTGCACATTTGATTTTAAGGTTTTTACTCCGAAAATAAAATAGAGAATATGAAACACCCAAACGCCGCCCAAAACCATTCTGCCGACAGGTACCTGATTCATCATTATAAATCCTATTGTCATCAGCACGGTTACGGTTATCATAATGCGTATCTTTGTGCTCCATGTCATACCCTTACCCTTTACATAGCTTTCAAGGTTTTTCTTGTAGAGCTTTGTTGACGTAAATTTATCGTGCAGTTTCTGCGAGCTCTTTGCAAAGCACACCGTCGCCAAAAGCAAAAACGGAAACGCCGGCAAAAGCGGCAAAACCGCTCCGATTGCCCCAAGCACTACACCGATACAGCCCAATGTGATATAGATTGCCTTTTTCAGTTTCATTTTTCTCTCTCCAATCTCTTTTTCTCTTTTTTGGTTTCTATGATATGTTGTATCACCGCACAGGGCTGTCTGAATATCATTCTCGGTCCCGAAAAGCGCATAACCTCTCGTATCTTCTCCCTCATCTGCGGCTTATAGCAGTGTACTTTGCAGTTTGAGCAAAATGTCTTTGTCTCCATAAACGGACATTTATCGCTCCTTTGCCGCGCATATTCGTCAAGCGCGGCACATTCACTGCAAAGTCCCTGTTTCGTTTTATGCTTTTTGCGGCAGTAAATCGCTATCATTTGGCTTACCATTTCTTTTTCCTTTTCGCGCTTTGTCAAAACATCTCTTTTCATTAAATCAGCTCATTCTCCCGTTTTCTACCGAATAAACACTGTCAACTATTCTCATAGTGGATTTCCTGTGAGATACCAGCACCACTGTCTTGCTCTTACGCTCTTTTTTAAGCGCTTTGAGGATAACTGCTTCGTTTAAGCTGTCAAGATTGCTTGTAGGCTCATCTAAAAGCATGAGCGGAGCGTTGTGCAAAAACGCTCTGGCAAGACCTAAGCGCTGGCGCTCTCCGCCTGACAGTGTGTCACCGAGCTCACCCACATTTGTGTCGTAACCGTTCGGCAGGCTCATTATAAAGTCGTGTACCGATGCCTTTTTGCACGCTGACTGTATCTCCTCGTCGTCAGCGTCCGCCTTTGCTATCAAAAGGTTATTCTTTATACTGTCATGGAAAAGGTGCGTCTGCTGTGTCACAAAGCTCTGCATATCCCTTAAATTCGATGTGTTTATATTAGCTACATTAACGTCAGAAATCTTAACCTCACCGCTCTGAACATCCCAAAAACGCATGATAAGCTTTAAAAGCGTTGACTTTCCGCTTCCGCTTCTTCCCGATATGCCGACAACAGAGCCACGCGGAATTTTAAGCGATACGTTATCGAGTATTTTCTCACCGCCGTAAGAGAATGTTACGTTATCAACTCTAGCGCCGTCAAAGGCTATGTCCGCTTTGTCCTTTTTATCAACTTCCTCTACCGCAGGTGTTTCCTCTAAAATGTCCAAAACCCTGTTGCCTGCCGCAAATGTGTTCTGCAGTGTACTTCCGAGATTTGCAAGTGCCACAACAGGTCCGAACGAACTCATAAGTGCGATAGTCGGTATAAGCACTCCGATAAATCCGACTGCCCCCAGCTGATAAAGCGTTGCCGCCGCAAACAGCATAAGCACGTCGAACACAAGTATAACGGTGTTTGTAACCGCTCTGTTTGAGCCCTCAGTAAGCTTTAATCTGTACTCGTCTTTTGAAAGGCTGTCCGTTCTCTCGTTTATCTGCCCAAGGCGTTTTTCGCCCTGTGAAAACTGAAGCGTCTCAAAAAGTCCTCTCAGGCTGTCGAGTACAAATGACGAGAGCTCGCCTGACTTTGTTCGGAATTTTATGCCGTCATCACGGCTGAGCTTTGACGTCATAATTGGAATAACAGCTCCAACCGTAAAGTACGCCGCCAGCGTAATTACGGCAAGCCATACATTAAAGCTCGCTATAAATACGGTCATAACAGCTGAGAATATGACAGCTATAATTACAGGCGAAATTGTATGCGCGTAAAACACCTCCAAAAGCTCTATGTCAGATGTAATAACTGAAATAAGATTTCCCTTGTCCTTACCGTCAAGCTTTGCGGGACACAGCTTTCTGAGAGCCGCGAATACCTTATCACGTATCAGCGCCAAAAGCTTAAACGCTATATAGTGGTTGCAAGCCTGCTCGGCATATCTCAAAACACCTCTTACAACGGAAAAAATACCGATTGAGATAAACATTGCGCCGAGTGTGAGCGGTATGTCTATATTTAAAAGCTTTGCAATGGAAAAAGCTCCGAATATCGTTATAAACGACGCGCACAGATGTCCTATAACTCCCATTGTTACAGCCAAAACCATAAATCCCAAAAGCGGCTTTACAAGACCTATAAGTTTTGCCATAACGGCAAATCCGCTTCTCTTTTTCATCATTCTTCACCGTCCTCACAAAGATTTTCCAGGCTCTGCTGAGCGTTCCACAGCTTTGAATACACTCCGTTTTTCTCTAAAAGAGCACTGTGTGTGCCGCTTTCGGCAATAGCGCCGTTCTGCATTACATATATATTGTCCGAATGAACCGCGTTGGCAAGGCGGTGAGATATGAGTATAACTGTCTTTCTTTTTCCGTTTGAATTATCTTCGGCAAGTCTTATAATCTCCTCCATTATGTCGTTTTCGCTCTCAACGTCGATGTTGGAGGTCGCCTCGTCGAATATATACACGGGGCTGTCGTGCAAAAGCGCCCTTGCCAAAGCAAGCCTCTGGCACTGTCCGCCTGACAAATTGCCGCCCTTTTCAGCGATAGGTGTATCGAGCCCCTGCTCGCCCTCTAAAAATTTATCGAGCTTTACCCTTTTGAGCACATTCCAAAGCATAGCCTTATCAGCATTAGGGTTGCCCATCAGCAGATTATCTCTGACAGTCCCCTTAAACAGATAGCTCTGATGGCTGATGTATGTTATATTCTCTGCAATGCTGTCCTCGCATATATCGCTTATCTCTTTTTTGCCTATCTTCACGCTTCCGCTATATCCCTTATTTTTGCCTGTCAGAATATTCGATACCGTGGACTTACCGCATCCAGATTCTCCGACAATAGAGGTAAAAGTTCCCTCTTTAAAGGTCATATTCACATTACTTAATATCTGCCTGTCCTCAGTGTAAGAAAAGCCGAGGTCTGAGCACACAATGTCCAAATTACCGTCTATCTTTTCTGTTTTAACGTCTGGCTCAGGCATATCTAAAAGTCTGAATATCTTATCACTTGCCGCCATGCCGTTCATCGCGATATGGAAAAACGAACCCAAAAGTCTCATCGGTATAAAAAATTCTGCTGAAATTAAAATTATAAACAGAGCTCCCGCAAGCGTAACATTGCCAGCAGCGTACTGAGTTGTCGCCGTAATAATTCCCAAAGCCGCACCGCCGTATGCGATAAGGTCCATTATGGTTATGGAATTAAGCTGCATTGTGAGCACCTTCATGGTGATTTTTCGGAATTTTTCCGACTGCTCGTTCATCTGCCTGTGTTTGAATTCGTCTGCCTTATAGATTTTCAGTGTTGTAAGCCCCTGCAAATTTTCAAGGAACGTGTCACCGAGCGCCGTATATTCTCCCCAATATTTTGACAAAAGCTTTTTAGCCCATGTCTGCACCGCCGCAATGGCAATCGGGATAAGCGGCACGCACACAAGCAGTACAAGAGCTGACGGGAGATTTATAAAGCTCAAAACCGCAAACAAAGTCAGCGGAGCTAACATAGCATAGAAAAACTGCGGCAAATATGCGCCGAAATATGTCTCGAGCTGGTCAACTCCCTCGACAGCCACCTGTACAATCTCAGATGTACTGACCTTTTCGTTGTATGCACTGCCAAGTTTTAAGAGCTTTTTGTATATCATCTCACGTAGCGTCTTTTTTACCGCCTTTGATGACAGATAAGCCGTTTTGCTCGAAAAAACGGTACAGATATATCTGACCGCTATCGATACAATCGCCGTTATCAGCACATAAAGCATATCCCTTATGTCCGCTGTTTTTGAAAAAAGCTTTGCCAAAAGTATTGTTATGCTCGCTGTCATGGCTATATTAGCTATAAGCGACAGCCACTGCAAAGCCACGTTTGCGGCTATATATTTTTTACTCTCGCTCACTGTTTTGATGAGCCTTTTGTTAATCATCATAGAATTTACCCCTTTATAGTGCTGTGAACAAACTTCAAGATTTAAGTTAGAATAAACTAACTCAATTTTTTAAAATAAAGCAGAAACTACAAGTTAGTTTCTGCTAACCAAAGCTAGTATAATATAAAAATTATATATTGTCAACCGAAAGGTCATAAAAAAACGGCATACGCTTTAAAGGCGCATACCGCTCTTTTTATATTACACATTGTTCAGTTCCGCGTAGTTTAGGATATTTTTGCACGCAAAGCCTATTATCAGGGATATTAAAATATTCGAGAAAATCATTCCCAACATAACGGAAATTACCATATTCACGTTTAAAAGCGCTCCGACCATAACGCCGAGCACAACACCCGGAATAATAAAAATCACTGCAAACAAAAAGTATATCAATACAAGCATAGTTTTGTTCATCTGAGAGCCGACAATGCGCTCAATTAGTATGTTTACAGCTAAGAAGAGTATTCCCACACTTGTCCTTGCCAGAATACACAGCACAATGTCTATTACAGGCACTTCTAAAAAGAATGAGCACGCAACGAATATCAGAGCTGATTCAACAAAGAACTGCAATATACTCTGCGAAGTCACCATTATAAGCTTTTTGAAAGCTGACTGAGGTATCATGTAGACATACGGCAGCATAAGCTCCTTTGCCCAGCGTCCGAAGCCTATTGAGAATATCATCAGATATACGCTGAACGCAAATGCAGGTACAACACCTGACTGGGAATCCTTTGTGAAATACGCAAAACCAACTGTTATTGCGGCAAATATAAGCGACATTTTATCGAGTATAAATATCTGTCCGCGCCTGTTTTCCAAAAGGTGTTTATAAAGAAATACGCTCGCACCTTTTCCCCTGTTTATGCCTGTCTTGCCGAGCTTTACGTTTTTCGGGTTTATGCTGTCGTAGTTTACCTTGCCCTCTTTTTTGGCAGTAATTGCGGCTGTCATCTTCTCACTTGCCTGCAAAACGTCCTCGTAGTAATCCGAGCTTGATTTACTGAGCAAGAATGACATAACAGCGGTATAGAGAAATGTCAGCGCGATATATATAAAAGCTGAGGAAACCTTGCCCATACATAAAGCCGCAACAGCTCCGCCAAGCCATCCGCCGACAGGCAGGAATGTTATATACGGCTCATACACCTGCTTAAGCCCCACCGCAAATGCGTTTTGATAATTCATAAACATCGGTATTAAAATATATGCCGCGGCAGCAGCGCATACGGCGTACAAAAACCACCTTACCGCAGTTTTAACGCGCTCATTGCCGCTGGAAAATGAGTAGACAACTATCGCTGTAAGATTTGCAATGAACATCATAAACGCAAATCCGAGTACAACGAACACTAAGTCAAGCGGACGTATGCCGTACAGGTTGTGCATCCATCCGTACTGAAACGCGAGCATAAATCCAACCATTGCCGATGTGCCGATATTTTTAAGAATACCGTATGAGAGTATCTTTTTAGGCTCTATCGGCGAGAGGAATAATAAGTTTACGTCAGGCATTGTGAAAAACGTACCGCCCGAGGAAAGTCCGTTTAAAACCGTAAGCAAAAATGTCATAAAATAAATTGCGACCATTATTGCTCTGAACTCCTCGATAGGTCTTGTTGTCTCCATTACGGCGCCATCCAGGTTGGATGTAAACAGCACAAACACCAAAAGCGCTATAAAAAAGACATATGCAATGAGCTTTGACGGGTGATTTTTCATTTCAATTATTGAGTTTTTAAATCTTGTAAGCACAAGATATTTCATGGCTTTCATATAAAAATATCACACCTTTCGTCATTACTCGTCTGATGAGCTTTTATTTTCGGTTATTTCAAAGAACATCTCCTCAAGTGTCTTTTCGTCCTCATTGTCAGGATTGTTGTATTTTGTTGCGGCAAATTTACCGCTGACCATTATGTGCGCAACATCCCAGTAATCCTCAACGCTGTCAAGCATATGCGTACTTATAAGTATGCTGGCACCTTCCGCCTTGAGCTCTTTAAATATGAGTTTTAACTCCTTTATGGCGTGCGGGTCAAGTCCCACCATAGGCTCGTCGAATATTATAACCTTCGGTCTATGTACAAGCGCACAGCAAATTGACAGCTTTTGCTGCATACCTTTTGAGAGCTCTTTTCCGAGTTTATTCTTTTTATCGTCGAGCTCAAAGCGCTTTAACAGCTCTTCGGCATAGTTCTGCCAGCCGTCCTCCATTTCATAGGCACGGGCAATAAACTCCAAATGCTCCCATATTGTCAGCAAATCATAAACCGCAGGCATTTCAGGGATATATCCGAGCAGTCTTTTTGCCTCTATGGATTTATTTTCATATCCGTTTACGGTTATTTCTCCGTCAAAGCGCAAAAGACCTGTTATACACTTTATTATTGTAGATTTTCCCGCTCCGTTAGGTCCCATTAGAACTGCTATTTCACCGTCATTTACAAAAAAGTTCAGGTTGTCGCTTGCCAATACTTTGTTGTATCTCTTGCTGACGTTTTTTACACTGAACATTGCTCCTTACCTCCTAAAAAACAACTTATAAATTTAAGAAAGCCCGTATACTTGCTTTGGATATAATATATCAAAAAGACTTTAAGATTACAAAAACGAATTTATATGATTTTTCCTTAAAAAAGCTTAAATTTTCCTTATTTTCTATACTGCGTCACTCGCTCTTATCCGCTCTCGCCCGATATTCTCACCGCTTTTTAAAGCTTTTTATAAAATAAAAAAGAAAACTGCACAGAACAAAATTCCATGCAGTTTTTCATCTTTAAAGCTAATATTTACACTATCGGTGCGCCGAAAGCCTCGGATATTTTTTTAAGCTCGTCTTCGTCCGCATCGGTGCGGGAATCTATCATTGCAACGCCGTTGTAGTATAACAGAGCCATTTCAAGCGCTTCTGCGCTGTCTGCAATTATAGATACAGGTATCTTTGCCATGTGGCAGTTTATTCCGAAATGATATGCGTCGTCTACATCCTTTACATGTACAAGTATAGCCTCGCAGCCTTCGTCCTCGGCGTCGAGCAAATCGTCTGCCATATCCACGCTGCACTCAACAGGCTCTGACAGCTCAAACGACTCCTCTAAGAAGAATACCTCTCCCTCATTGCACACAATTATCGGAGCTGTGCGCTCAGAGCCAATCTCAACTGTATTGAAATCGAAGTTGTCTATAACCTTTCTCATCGCCGCAATGTGCTGAGCTGTTGTGCCGCAGCAGCCTCCTATTATCGAAGCGCCGCACTTGAGCAGATTTTCCATGTGATGAGCCATAGTCTCGGCGTCCATTGAAAACTGTGCAGTCTCTCCTGCTTTAGGAACGCCTGCATTTGGCTTTGCAATTATCGGTATCTTTGCATAAGGTGTTATCTTCTCTATGTACTCGAGCATTTTGTCAGGTCCAGCCGAGCAGTTAAGACCGAATGCAGCCGCCCCCATTGACTGAAGTGTAAGCAAACATGAGAGCACATCAGCGCCTGTAAGCGTCTTTCCGCGCTCATCTACTGTAATTGTTACAAACACAGGCAAGTGCGCCTGCTTTGCACCTATAAGAGCTGCACGTACATCGGTGAGCGACATCATTGTCTCGCATACAATTAAATCTGCACCTGCTTTTTTCAGCGCCAGTGCCTGCTGTGCGTATATATTGATGAGCTCCATAAATTCAGTATCGCCGAATGGCTCACAGAAAAGACCTGTCGGAGACATATCTCCCGCAACAAGCACGTCTTTTCCCGACTCTTTTACAGCCTCTTTTGAAAGAGCTACAAGCTGTATGTTCATCTCCTCTAGTCTATCAGAAAGTCCGTAATGCTCAAGCTTTGCATGATTTGCCGCAAATGTCGGGGCATATATCACGTCGGAACCCGCGTTGATAAAGCCTGTCTGTATATTCTTTATAGCCTGAGGATTTTCCAAAACCCATTTTTCCACACACACACCCTGAGGCATACCTGCAAGCATAAGGTTTGTACCTGTTGCACCGTCTAAAAGAAGCGGTGTCTTTATTTTATATTCAGAAATAGCCATTGATGTTATCATTCCTTCCTGTATGAATTATACTGTCAACTAAAAGCTTTTACCGCTTTATTCGAATCACTCAAATGCAGACAAAAGCGTATCGAAGTCCTTATCTGCCAGCTCATAGCACCTGTAATAGTTGTTCATCTTCGCTATAAGCACGTTTTCACTCTCAATAAGGCGTATTTCACATTTTGATGAGCCGAATTTTATATCAAACTTCACATCAGGCTCGATATCCAAAGCCTTGTCGAGAGTTGTCTGTGTCCATTCAGATTCATCGAGCGATAAAATTATATCGGAATCGACGTCTTTTTTCACCTTAGTGCCGTCATCGTATTCAACCTCAATATTTTTTGAAGACGCCATACCCTGTTTTATTTCAGACGGATATAAAGATGTCAAATCCCCCTGACTGTTTACATGCACAAACCACCATACAAACGCAGAAAACACTGCAAATATTGCAAGTGCGGCAACTGCAATTATGATTTTCAGTTTTTTCCTTCCTTTTCTGAAATCAACGCGTATTACATTTTGCCTGTTGTACACAAAAGCACCCCCTTTTTTATACAAAACGGGCTCATATAAAAGTCATGTCATGATTTTAGCATATACTTTTAAATAAATCAAACCGACATAAAAAAGTTTGCCCGCCAAAAGATAACGCAATCTCTTTGACGGGCAAAAATTAAACTTAAATTTTATTTGAATATGCTCAAAAGAACACCTGCTGCAACAGCAGAACCGATTACACCTGCAACGTTAGGTCCCATTGCATGCATAAGCAGGAAGTTGGATGGATTTTCTGCCTGACCAACCTTCTGGGAAACACGAGCAGCCATAGGAACAGCTGAAACGCCTGCGGAACCGATAAGCGGATTTACTTTTCCCTTTGTAACAACATACATAAGTTTTCCGAAAAGTACACCTGCCGCAGTACCGAGACAGAAAGCAAGGAGTCCAAGAGCAATTATCTTGATAGTGCCCCATGCAAGGAATGTTTCAGCAGTAGCGGTAGCACCTACTGTTACACCGAGGAATATTGTAATGATATTCATAAGCTCATTCTGAGCTGTCTTTACAAGTCTGTCAACAACGCCGGACTCCTTCATAAGGTTACCGAGCATAAGCATACCTACAAGCGGAGCTGCATCCGGCACGAGCATGCATACAACGAGTGTAACAAGTATCGGGAATACAATCTTCTCAAGCTTGGAAACAGGTCTTAACTGCTCCATTACAACTGCACGTTCTTTCTTTGTTGTAAGTGCCTTCATAATCGGCGGCTGAATGATAGGAACGAGCGCCATGTATGAGTAAGCGGCAATAGCTATTGAACCGAGAAGGTGCGGAGCTAACTGTGATGTTACATAGATTGCAGTAGGACCGTCAGCACCACCGATAATACCGACAGCGGAAGCTTCCTCAGGAGTAAATCCTAAAGCGAGTGCTCCGAAGAATGTTATAAAGATACCGGCCTGAGCCGCTGCACCGAGCAAAAAGCTCTTTGGATTCGCGATAAGCGGACCGAAGTCTGTCATTGCACCTATTCCGAGGAAGATAAGCGGAGGATAAATTCCGAGCTTAACACCCTGATACAGGTAATACAAAAGGCTGCCCTCAGCCATAGAGTTTAAGTTTGCAACCGGAAGATTTGCCAAAAGCATACCGAATGCGATAGGCAAAAGCAAAAGCGGTTCATATTCCTTTTTAACGGCAAGATAGATAAGCACAAATGATATAAGAAGCATAATTATTGTCTTTATATCAATCTGAGCAAATCCAGAACTAACCGCCATATCGGTTATTGTTGAAATAATTTCTTGAAGCATTAAAACCGTCCTTTCTTACAACATAAAAATTAAAATGGTTTTGTATTTTGCTGTAAACCAGCCATACTCCAAGCAGGACGGGCTTCTCTTGTTCTGCGTATATTCTTTATTACAAAGCCAGAGGTATTGCCTGATTCTGCCATCATTGCGCTTATAGCTGCTGTTATAACAGCTACAACCTCTTCTTCTATACCGTCGTCAGACTGTACCGGTACAGCAGCAGGCACAGGTGTAGTTTCCGGTGCTTTAGGTGTTATAACTGATGCTTTTTTCTTTTCGTTTTTCCTGTTTCCAAAAGCAGCTCCCATAGCCATCATAACAATTATCAAAAGAATAAGTGCCAAAAATACGACTATAAGACCTGTCGCTATTACATTTACAGCCAGATTAAAATCCATCATAAACCATCTCCTTCATCTGAAAATACCGGACATTTTAAACTGGATACTTGTTTAAACAATTTAATTTTAATTATACAATATCTTTTTTTTGATTTCAATGAGAATGACTACTAAAATTTAAGATTTTTAAAGCTAAAAAACAGCGGATACAGTCACACTGTATCCGCTGGAAAATTATAAAAAATCTTTATTTTACTCTTTTCTGCATATAGCGTGCATATGCATCTCTGAGCTCAACACTTGTTGCCTCAGGACATGTTGGATTACAGTGAGCCCAAACTCCTGTTTCGCTTGAAGCGTTATATTTTACCTTATCAGCACTTCTCATAGGTGGGAAGAACTCGATGTGGAAGTGGTAACTGTCAGATAAGTCCTCACCGTTTACAGGTGCATTGTGCATACACATCATATACGGGAACTTGTAGTCAAACAGGTTGTCGAGCATACCGACTGTATCTTTAATTGTAACGCCGAGAGCTTTTTTCTCCTCTGCTGTAAGCTGAGTTATATTGTTTACATGGCGGTTGCTGAATATATATACTCCGTATGGATATTCGGTGAAGAATGGAAGGAATACTGTAAAGTGCTCGTTTTTAAAGATAATACGTTTTTCAGCTTTGAGCTCGTTGTCGAGCATATCGCAGAAAATACATTTGCCTTTTTCAGCCAAATGCTCTTTTGCAGACTCAACCTCAAGCTGGATTTTCTTAGGCACAAAGGAATAGCCGTAAAGCTGACCGTGTGGATGAGGCATTGTAACGCCTACAACCTCTCCTCTGTTCTCAAAGATAAAGATATACTTTATCTTCTCGTCTTTTGAAAGGTCCTCAAATCTCTCGCACCACAAATCAACGAGCTTTGCCATGTGCTCGTCGGAGAGCTCAGGCACAGATGTTGTATGACCCGGTGAATAGAGTATTACCTCGCATTTACCGTAAGCCGGAGCTGTTTTGTAAAGCTCTGTCTCAACATCGTCCTCTTTAGGAGGATTTTGAGAAAGTGCAGGAAAATCGTTGTCATATTTTAAAACATCGTAATGATCAGGAACTTTTCCCGAACCCGGGCAAAACGGACACCAGTCTTTTGGCATCTGAGGTCTTGACTGACGATGTGAAGCTATCATAACCCAGTCTTTTGTAAGCGGATGAAATCTAAGCTCTGCCATTGTAAATAACCACCTTTATATAACGCTTTATGCTTTAAAATTTACTTGTTTATCTGTACGCCGCCGACAGGACGAATTGAGAGCACGTGACATGTGTTTGCACCGAAAACTCTCTCCATATCGGATTTAAACGCACGCAGCTTCATACCCGGCACAAATGCCTGTATTGTACCTGCAAAACCGCCGCCGTGTACACGGTAAGCACCGGTTCCCTCAAGAATATCCTCAGCCATAGCCAAAGCAAGTGACAAGCCCTGCTCTTTTACGTTCTTTGTTGTGTAAACGTTCTGGAGATATGTAAATGAGGATTTACCGGACTCAATTATAAGCGCTTTGAATTTCTCAAAGTCGCCTGCGCGAAGTGCATCGGCAACAGCTTTTGCACGCTCATTCTCTTTAAAGAAGTGCATTGCTCTGAGCACTGCTCTGTCTCCGCACTCTCTTCTGAGCTGAGGGATAAGGTCGTTGAACACGTCTGTGTCAACATCTCTGAGAACCTCTTTGCCGCACACCTTGGCAACAGACTTCATCTCAACCGGAACAGATGCGTAATCGTCTGTAAGGTCAGCGTGGTTTCCGCCTGTATCAACTATGCAGAGAACATATCCCGATTTTGCAAAATCAAAGTCTATTTTCTCAACAACAGGTTTTGACGGGTCTTTAAAATCTATTGCAACAAATCCGCCGACAGATGAAGCTGTCTGGTCCATAAGACCGCATGGTTTTCCGAAATATACGTTTTCAGCATACTGATCTATCTGAGCTATCTCAACAGCGTCTGATTTGCCGTCGTTGAATGCAAGGCTCAAAATTGTTCCTACGAGCACCTCAAATGCTGCTGAGGAGGAAAGTCCTGAACCCTTGAGTACGTTTGAAGTTGTGTAAGCGTCAAAACCGCCTATCTCGTATCCGAGCTCTTTAAATCTTGCCGCAACACCTCTTATGAGTGAAGCTGCTTTATTTTTCTCGTTTTCCTGAACGCTCAGATCGGAAAGGTCAATGGTATCCATTGGATAACCCTTTGACTGAATTCTGATTACATTGTCGTTATTTTTGGATACAACCGCGATTACATCGAGGTTTACACCTGCTGCAACAACTCTGCCGTGCTGGTGGTCTGTGTGGTTTCCGCCGATCTCTGTACGTCCCGGAGCGGAAAAGAGGTCTACTTCTCTCTCCTGACCGAAAAGCTTTGCAAATTCGAGCACAGCCTGCTCATATCTTTGCATCTGCTCTTTTACAGCCTGTTCGTCAGCGGAATATATGTACGCAAATTTCTCATTGAGCGCACCGCTTTTTATCTGTGACAATAACTCCTTTAATGCTGCCATAACATTAACCTCTATTCTTGTTTTTTTATTTTCACGTCTTTTCCTATGCCGAATATCCCACAAAACCGCACATGGGATATACTCGGTCTCTTTCATTTTTAGAGTATCTTTTTTTACGAAAAAATTCAACTTAAAATTGTTTCCTTTTTATGGACTATTGTTGCAAGAAATAATTTTATTGATATAATGGTATTTGTATAGGTTTAATTTTAAAAACTGAGTATTTTTCTTTTTAAAAAGAGGTGACATGTGATATGACAAAGGACAAGCAGGGAGATTTTTTTAAACACTCGTTTAAGTCTAAACTAAGGGAAAACCTTGCGCTCACTGTGTACAACAGCGGCTTTCAGAAATGTGAGAGCTCATACCGCTGGGGTCCCGCTGTGAGGGACCACTACCTTATACACCTTGTCATATCAGGCAAAGGGACTTACTCGGTGTCGGGGCATACATATTTTTTAAGCCGCGGGGACATGTTTTTGGCAACGGAGTCTGACCTTGTCACCTACACAGCTGACGACGAAAATCCGTGGGAATACTGCTGGGTTGGTTTTAACGGCACCGAGGCACGCAGGCTTTTAAGCTTAACACCGCTTAGCCGAAGTAACCCTGTCATGCACACAGACGAGAGTGACATAGAAAAAATGCAGAATGCACTCATGGACATTTACAGATGTACAGGCACTACCATTTCGGATGAGCTAAAAATGATAGGCATGCTATATATGTTTTTGTCGATGCTCTCCGAACAATCTCAAAAGGAGCAGAAATTTCATCTGTCTGTTGCCGATAGCTATGTTGAATCGGCGTGCAGATTTATAAAATTTAACTATTCCCACGATATAGACGTATCCGACATAGCAAAATATGTGGGAATAAGCCGCTCATATCTTTACAGGCTGTTTATAAAGGTAACGGGCATATCGCCTGCCGAATACCTGTCACGTTTTCGCATAAATCAGGCATGCGCCCTGATACGCTCTTCTCAGCTTACAATGAAGGAGATTTCAGCCTCTGTCGGTATAGCCGACCAGCTTTATTTTTCAAGGGTATTTAAAAAACAAAAGGGAGTTCCGCCGAGCGAGTACATTCACTCGGTAAATCAGTTAAAGAAATAGGGATTAAAACAAAAAAGAAAGGAAATTTTTAAATATGAATATCTTAACAACAGATGTATCACAGGTAACCGACGCTATCGGACAAATCTCCGACCAGCTTCAAAGCAATCTCGGCACCGATGAAAATATGGATATAGGTAAAAGACTTATAGTCTTTTTAAAGGAATTTGCCCCAAAACTGCTCATAGGCATTGTTATTCTCATTGTCGGATTAGTGCTTGTAAAAATTGTAATGCGCTTTATAATACGCGGACTCAAAAAGAGCAAAATTGACCCCGCCGCACATGCAATTTTGGAAAAGCTTATTAAATTTGGACTTTACCTGCTTGTCATTATTATGTTCTGCGATTCAATAGGCATAAATATAACCATGTTCGTGGCGGTACTCAGTGTGCTCGGTCTTGCAATCTCCCTTGCTGTCAAGGACTCTCTGAGCAATTTCGCCAGCGGTATAATTATTGTTTTCTCACGTCCATTTACAATAGGCGACTTTATAGAGGCTGAGGGCGTCAGCGGAAGCGTAGTTGAGATAGGTCTTATCTATACAAAGCTCAACACAATAGACAATAAACAGATATATATACCGAACGGCGAGCTCTCATCGTCTAAGATAATAAATTACTCTGCTGAGGACAAACGCCGTGTGGACATAAAATTCTCCATATCCTATTCGGACGACGCACATCTTGCAAAACAGCTTTTGTTAAATTTAATTGAAAATCACTCTTTAGCGCTGAAAGATCCTGCACCGCTTGTAAGAGTTTTGGAATATGCCGACAGCTCTGTCAATATAATCTGTCGTGTGTGGGCGAACTCCTCCGATTACTGGGATTTATACTATGATTTGATTGAGCAGGGACGCGATGTACTCGAAGAAAACAACATGACTATACCATTTAACCAGCTTGACGTACACATTGTAAATGAGAGTGACAATTAAGAAAGGCGGTTATATACTGCATGAAGCTGAGAGATAATATTTTAAATACTATCGTTAAAATAGCAGGTCTTTTTGAAACAATACTGGCTGTCGTGGTACTTATCGCAGTAATACTGTGCTGTGTACCTATAATCGGCGAGCTTATCGGCTCAGCTCCGTCCTTTGATATAGGCTTCGATAAATTTTTAGCCGACGTTTTAGGACTTGTCATTGGTGTGGAATTTGTAAAAATGCTTACCCGACACACTCCCGGCGCTGTCATCGAAGTACTTGTATTCGCCATTGCAAGACAGCTTATTGTCTACCACACAAGCACGCTCGAAACCTTAATAGGCATGGCGGCCGTTGCGGCGGCGTTTGCAATCAGAAAATATCTGTTTGTACCTGAGTTTGACAACACTAAAAATAAAAATGACGATATAAAAAAAGAGGAAGAATAAATATGATGTCAGATTTATTTATTCGTTCGGTAAATGTAAATTTGCCGCCTGAAATTAAGTCAAACCCTAAATATCCGTTTATACCGTCCGTGTTGGCGCTTGACGGTTTTGAGTTTACATCTCCCGTTACGATATTTACCGGCGAAAACGGAACAGGAAAATCTACCGTGATAGAGGCAATCGCTGTAAAATACGGCTTTAATCCTGAGGGCGGCTCAAAAAATTTTACGTTCTCAACCAATAACACACATTCAAGACTGTATGAACATATAACGCTAGGACGCGGTGTAAGAATGCCATCGGACGGCTTTTTCCTGCGTGCTGAAAGCTATTACAACGTATCAAGTGAGATACAGTACCTCGAAAGAGTTTCAAAGCCCGGATATATGCAGCGCAATTTCGGCGGTGACCCGCACGCACGCTCTCACGGTGAAAGCTTTATGTCCCTCATAGAAAACCGCTTTCGCGGCAACGGAATGTATATTCTCGACGAGCCCGAAGCCGCGCTTTCACCTATGCGCTGTATGTCGCTTATCTCGATTATTTCATCGCTTGTAAAAAAGCACTCGCAGTTTATAATCTCCACACATTCTCCGATACTCATGGCATTTCCCGGAGCAGATATATACACTCTTACAAATGACGGTATGTATAAGTGTGACTATAAACAGACCGACCATTATAAGATAACGCGCTATTTTTTGGAAAACCCTGAGCAAATGATCAAAATTTTAATTGACTAAAAAAGTATAATTTTTTTTAAAAACCTATTGACAAGTGTAATTTATGTGGTATTATTAACTTGTAGTTAGTTAAAACTAACTTGTCTCCTTTTATTTTCAATTTACTTTTGAAAATCCCCTTAATAATCTTTCAACAAACGCAAAAACGCCTCTCTTTTTAAAAGGGAGGCGTTTTTGTATATTTGGATTTTATCTTTTAATGAGTTTCTTTAAATACTCAGCAGATTTTTGCGCAAACAAAAGCTGATCATATGCCCCGAAGTGCTCTATTACGACATCGCCCCTGTATCCTGAATTCAAAAGCTTTTTAAGCACAGTTTCTATCCTTATATATCCGCCGCCGACAGGGCAAGCGTACATATCCTCACCGGAAATCGTCTTTTGCGGCTCAGACGGATTTTTTACATCCGAGCGGTCCTTTAAATGCAGGTACACCACCTTGTCGATAAGCTTGTTTAAAGCTTCAAGCTCGTCCTCGTCGGAATATCTGAAATTACCTGTATCAAAGGCAATCTTGGCCGACTTTACTCTGTCCAAAAGCCACAAAAGCTCCTCTGTTGTGTGGTATGGCGCAAAGTCGCCGTCAAAGTCCTCTAACATTATATCGACCTGCTTTTTTTCGGCGTACTCACACAGTAAATTTAAAGCCGCGGCTATGTTCTCGCGTGCTGTATTGTAGTCGGTATCACCCCTTACAAAACCCGGCACTACAAGGATATTTTTAAGCTTAAGCTCTGATGCAGTATCAACCATTCTGTAAGCCTTTGAAAGCTCATCTGATATTTCTTTAAGCGATTTTGTAAAGTCAAAGTTGTTGTGCATACACGCAACGTTAAGCTTTGCCTCTTTGAGTATCTCCTTTGCATTTTCATCATAGTCGTCAAAAGAGATGTCAACAAAGTCTATGCCATAGCTTTTAATCAGCTTAGCGGCACTGAGCACATCAATATTTCTCTGAGCCGCACCCTCTTTTATGTGTTCGTAAAATATTGCTGTCTTTATAATATCTCCCCCTTTACAGTAATGCTGTCGCCGGCTTTCAGCTTAGCATTTATCACAACTGCGCCGTCAATGAATTTAAACTTGACGTTATTTCCGTTTAAAGATACCTCAGACACGCCCTTTACAAACGGCAGATAAAGCTCATTCAAATCTATATTTCCGTACAGTACATCAACTTTCACTTCGTTTTTACTGCGTTTAAATGTTCCCCATGCGCCGTCCACAGACCAGAAGAATGAGCACTCGCCGCCCTTTATCGGGTTAAAACTGAGTTTTCCTTCTGTCATATCGCATGAAAATCCCGAGTAAGCAAGCAAAAACGCATACGATGCCATAGCGCGCGCATAGTAGCTTCCGCACTCTATTTCATTAAACGGGTTGCGCTTTTTACCGTCGTATCTGTCACGAATTGCATTTACACAGCTTACCGCCTCGTTCTCCATGCCCTCGCAGAGCATGAGTGAAGACGCCGCATACTCAAAGCCAGTCATAACTTCATCTGAATACGTTATCGGTATAACAGGACACTCGACATTCTCAGGCCATGTGCAGATTACAAGTCCGCCTTCATCGTTTAACGCATAGTTTCGGCAGCCGTTAAAGAAGTCGCGGAAGCTCTCTTTAAAATTGTTTTTATAGAGGTTTTTAAGCGCAGTCTTTCTGTTTTCACTGTCGAATATATCACCGAGTCCGCACAGATTAGCGTGCCACTGACCCAAAAGCTGATCAATTGAACAGCCTGAGGCTATCTGATATTTAAGCTGACCTGCCTCAGCGTTCCAGTAGCTCTCAACGGCGTCCTCGCCGAAGCTTTTGAGCATATCAAAGTTTTCTATATCGACTTTCTGGCAGTAGTATTCGCCGTTAAAGAGGTTCTCCTCAACCCATTTTGAGCCTTTTTTAAATATCTCAGCATACTCCTGAGCCTTTTTGTCCTCACCCATAGCGTATGCCATTTGCTCTGCGGCCTTTAATGCGGCAAGGTACATTCCGTTGAGCCATGAGCTCGGTCCGAACAGCTCCATATCCAAGGTGTGGTGCTGTCTGCCTGTGAGAACGCCCTGTTTTTTGTCGTCCCATCTGTCCTCGTTTTTCTCACTCCACGCAAACTCGAGTGCCTTTTTAACAGTCGGCCACCACTTTTTAAGCCAAGCTGTGTTGCCGCTTATCTTCCATTCGCGATACACGTTTATGATATCTCCGAACTGGCCGTCGGCGCACGCACGCATATCCCATGGCTCGCGGCCTAACGGAAGCATTGTACGGAAGCTTAAAGAGCCGCTGTCCTTCATATCATATGTAAAGTGCACGTCGTGCATTGAGCGCTCAAGGTCCGGAAAAAGCATTGGCAGTGCGTAGTTGTAGTTCCAAACGTGTGTGCATGAGCCCTCACATGAGCCTGCAAACGGGTTACAGCCCTCCCATGCGTAGAACGAGCCGTCGGTAAGTCTTAAACAAGTCGGCGAGTGCAGTACGCTCAGCGTATTTACAATAGCCTCTTTAACCTTTTCGGGTATTGTGTTTTTCTGCATAGCGTCAGAGAAAAGGAGTGTATCGAACTTTAGCCTGTCATAGTTTTTGAGCGCGTACTCGGCTGTATCGGCAGATGTGCCAAATACTGTGGCGTAGTAGTTTTTCCATGTATTTTCCTTGACTGATTTGTCCTTCATCGGATTCCAGTCGTTACAGTAGTTCGGGAAACTCCATGAGAGGATAAATCTGACTGCCTTTTTCTCGTTAGGCTCAGCTTTGATGTGAGCCGCAAGTGTACACATATCCTCTCCGCGCATTCTGTCACGGTACTGTGTCTTTGAATTTTCCTCATAGCGTCTGTTTTTGAATTTGCCCGCTTTTATAAAATCCTTCCAGTAAACAGTCAGGCTGTCAAACCACGCTCCGCGAAACCAGTTTTCCTGATAGCTTATGTCATCGCTGTCTGTAGCTATACTTAAGTTGCCATACTCGGGCATTTCCTTATCTGTGTCGATACTGTCGAGGAATATTCCCTTAACACTGCCATTTTCAAAAAATCTGTTATGCGCTGTCGGTGCTGACATATTGTTGAGTGAAAAGGCGACAGTATAGTCGGTAGCCGCATCGGTATTGTTTTCGATTTCAACTTCAAAGAAAGCCGCTGGCAGAGACGAATCAAAGCTGTTAGACGGTATCATCGGGTTAAATGCTGTAAGCTTTACCTTTGCAGGGAATGTGTGCTGTTTAAAGTTTAATGTCGCTGTTGGAAAACTGCCCTCGAAGTCGTTTTCCTCAAAGTGCGGAACTCCCGCCATTGTGGTGCGGTCAACACCCTGTCCGAAGCCGTTGTTTCCGTAAAGTCCAGATGTCTCACCGCCCATATATGACGGCATAAAGTCACCCTGCAAAACTCTTGCGTCCAAAACCTTGCCGTCACGCTCGGCTTTTACAGCAATATGTGTAAAGCCGTTTGTGCTCATTACATTCGGTTTGTTTGCAATCTGCCAGTCGACAAAGCGCCCGTTTCCCGCAAGGCCTACGCTTCCCGCTCCTATTCCGCCCAGAGGAAACGATATTTCCTTTAAATATTCGCCTGTATATTTCTGTGGCATTTTTTGAAATCCCGCCTTTCCTTTGCCGGACTTTTTAAAATTTGTGTACCGTATGTCCGGCGTTATAAAGATTAAATATATGTCATTCTGTCGTTATTATAGCAGTTTAACGTGCTAATTCAATACTGTGCGCGCAAAAAAACGCAGGTCTTAACAAAAAGACCTGCGGCGTTTTCGATGTATTTATTCTATTCCGTGTTCTTCTATATATGCCTGCTCTTCTGCAAGTATTTCCTCATTTGTCTTATTATCGGGAACTGTTGTATATTCCTCTGCATTCGATAAAAGCTCCTTTAACTGCGGTATCTGCTCTGCCTCCTCGGGAGTATACACGCTGTTTCTCGATGAGAGCGTATATACAGGAGCCGACTCCTGTGCGTCCGACAAAAGCACAATGTACTCTTTGCCGACCTCCACGGTATCGTTAAACATATTTATAAGCAAGTTTCCGTTATCGTTTACGGGCTTACTCTTGAGTGTGGCTGTAACACTGCATTCATAGACGGTGGTGGGCGCGATAGTACTTTCTGTAAATACATTGTCTACACGCACTTTAAATATATGCGCCGAACAGTTTAATATTTCGTCCATGTCATTGGACAAAGTAAATGTCTTTTCTTCACCGTCATTTTGATACAACTGCGGGTTTGACTCCAAAATTGCCTTTACATCGTCATGCTGTTTTTGCCAGCCGTCATCTTCCGCGGTCAGCTGTTTTTTCTGCGGCTGTATAAAACCGTACTGCTGAACATCGCTGTAGACAGAGTCTATCTGCTCCAAAAATATCATGTACACCTTGCCTTCTGTACACTTTTCCTCCAGTTTTTCGCCTGTAACGGCATATATGATATCGCTGTCGAATGTACCCATAATTGTATTGACAGGTTTAAATTTAAAACGAGCCACTCCGTATTCATCTACTTCATAACCGATATACTCTGCGTCTGTTATGTGCGTTGCATTGTCCACCATTTCCTCAAGAGAAAGCTCCCTGCCGTCTGTATGCTGAACTATTCTTTTAGGCTGAGGTAGTTTCTGCGGTACATTTTTCTCATACAAAAAGAATATTGCAGTCATACAGCAAAGAACAGCAATTATAATCACAGGAATTTTCAAGTTTATCTTATTTTTCATAAAATTCACCTCTTTATCTATAAATTTGAGAAAGATGGTTTTTCTCGCCAGATTTTAATGTAGTAACTGATGATCGACCTTGATACATAACAAATGAAGAATTAGATGCATGTCCATACCATCCTAATGCATGACCCATTTCGTGCATAGTTGTTTTAATACAATTATTATAACTTAATCCTACATCACTCAATACTGCTGATTTACTTCCCCAAATTTTATGTTCTATAATCCGTTGATTACCATAATAATGTATCGCAGACTCATTCTCAGAAGTATATATTGTTGCTCCAGCTCCTCCATCATCTACATACACAAAACATCCTAATGATTTTATTTGTTGCTTTGTTCCTCCATAAAACTGCATGATAGCTGATGTATTTGTTGCGGATGGATTACTAATAGATGTACTTAAAGCACTATTCCATTGACTTCTTCCCTGTTGTATTGCTGTTAAAAATGGAAAGGAACTACTAGAATCCATTTTTTTATAATACAATGACGGAGATTTATTCATATATCCAATATCATAACAATTAGATGACCAATAACTTAAATTTTTCGCACTTACCGTACTTGAGAGCGCAAGTGTTGCCGCGATACTGACAATTAGAAATCTGACTATACTTTTCTTCTTCATTGAACATTGTACCTCCTCAACAAAAAAACAATGTTATGAAATAATATATTGTATAATTTAATTATATTTATATTGAAATATTTGTCAAGGCTATTTTTACTCATTTTACAAAAATTATCTTATAATCCTACAAAAACCGCCTTGCAGAATTTATCTACAAGGCGGTTTTAAACTTTAATTTTTACTATTTTGTGAAGAAAAGCGGGAGTTTTTCCAAAAAGATAATATCGTCACGGTCTGCGGCGTCGCCCTCAGCAAGCACTGCGGCACGTCCAGCAACAGTTCCGCCTGCCTTTTCAACGAGCTTTTCCATTGCGTGCAGCGACTCACCTGTGCTTATAACATCGTCAACTATAAGCACGCGTTTGCCCTTAAGCTTGCCTATGTCGTCCTCATCGAGAACAAGCGTCTGTATCTTGGAGGTTGTGATTGATTTTACATCTACCTCAACAGGATTTTTCATGTAAAGTTTAGCGCTCTTTCTTGCAAGGATATAGTTTATACCTGACTCTCTTGCCATCTCGTACGCAAGCGGTATACCCTTTGACTCCGCTGTCAAAAGTACATCGCACTCAGGTATTTTTTTG
>CALXEM010000029.1 GCA_944387335.1 uncultured Clostridia bacterium
GACGAGCTCTGAGACTCCTGCTCCGACGAGGTCTCATCCTGTGAGCCCGATGGCTCCTCGCTGGATACAGATTCCTCAGAAGATGACGGTTCTGGCTCTGGTTCCGGCTCCGGTTCAGGTTCGACAACAGAGCTTGAAGAGTTGTTTTGATTTTGCTGTTCAAGCATAGCGAATATGTTGTCTATTTCACTCTGCATCTGCTGAGCTTTCTGCTGCATGTTCTCTTTATCGTTTAAGAAAGCCTGCTCCATCTGTGTAAATTCATTTATGGACTCATCAGCCTGTGCTGACTGTTCATTAAGCGATGTTCTCAAAGCTTCGAGGTCTTGACTTGAGCTTTCATACTCAAGTTTATTTTTATTGAGGGTTTCTGTGAGTTCGTTCAACTGCTCAACCTCAGCTTTTAACTTGTCCAGCATTTCTGTATCATTTTTTGCCATCTGGGACGCCATTTGCAGTCTTATTACAAAATCGCTGAAGCTTCCTGCGGAAAATACGTAGTCAAGTGTACTGAAAACACCGTTAAGCTGGATTACTCTTATACGCTGTTCAAACTGCTTTTGACCGTTTAAAATGCTCTCATTGAGTTCATCTATTTTCTTTTGAGCTTCCTCCATATCTTCATTTAAAAGCATCATTTTCTGCTCTGTATACTGTATCTGAAGATTGGTGTTGTAAAGCTGCACGCCTATATTTTCCTTTTGAGCCTCAGCTTTTTGCTTATCGTCCTGTATCTTATCGATATTTTCCGAAATCTGCTGCTGTTGCTCTTTTAAATCGCTGAGCTGCTGGTTTAAGCTGTCAAGGTCGCTTGACGATGTATCGGCAGCGGCAGTGTCATAAAACGAAAACATATTTGTTAAAACAAGTACTGCGCAACACAAAAGTGCTGTAAATTTCAGCTTTCCCTTTCTCATTGTTTCCCTCCGTAATAAGTTTTACATATCTTAAAATAAAACGTTAATTTATATTTGTATCTAAATTTTAGAATACATTTTTTTTATTTCAAAGTCAAGCAATATACGACCTGCATATACACTAAAACGCAAATTTCAACATATATTCACGTTAATTATAATAAAAAATCATTGACATTGCTTATAAATTAAATATAATTAGATTGTTTGTGCTTACGCACTTATGTTATTACAGACGATGAATTATTAAACCGAAAGGCTGATTTAAAAATGATGAACACAAAATATGATGTCGCCATAATAGGCGGTGGAATAGGCGGAATAATGACCGCTTACCGTCTTGTCGAAAAAAACAGCGCACTTAAGGTATGTATAATAGAAAAAGGTCATTCCATAACAAACAGAAAATGTCCTATCGTATCAAAACAGGTAAATACATGCATTAAATGCAAATCGTGCGCAATTATGGAGGGAATGGCGGGAGCAGGCGCCTTTTCAGACGGAAAATATGTAATATCAACCGAATACGGCGGCTGGCTGACAGAATTTTTGCCCGATACAACAGTAATAGACTACATTGAACAGGCAGATAAAATACTTGTATCATTCGGCGCTACTACTGAAAGATTTATGCCGAACAACCGCCTTAAAAAGCTCTGTCTGCAAAATGACTTGCACATGCATCAGGCACAGTTAAAGCACCTCGGCACAGATTCAAACTTTGAAACAATGAGAAAGCTCATAGAAAATCTCGAAGAAAAAGTAGATATATTCACCGACTCTGAGGCTGTGGATGTTGACAGAGAAAGCCACAAAATAACAATTTTAAATAAACAGCGCGGTGAACAGTGCATTTTTGCCGACAATATCGTATTTGCTCCGGGACGTGCAGGAAGCCGCTTTTTCACCGAGTGGTGTGAAAAGAACGAAATACCTGTATCAAATAATCAGGTTGATATAGGCGTGCGCATTGAATTGCCGTCAGAGATATGGGAGGACTTTTCAAAGGAGATATACGAGCCTAAAATATGGTACCGTTCCAAACAGTACGGCGACACAACAAGAATGTTCTGCTTTAACGAAAGAGGAAGCGTTGTAACCGAAAACACAAGCGGTGTTCTCACTGTAAACGGCCATTCCTACCGCGACGAGTCGAGAAAGACCAAAAATTCAAACTTTGCTCTTCTCTCAACCATTCGCTTTACTCAGCCGTTTAAAAATCCTATTGAGTATGCCCGCCATGTGGCAAGCCTTGCCAACCTGATAAGCGGTGGAAGCGTTATGGTTCAGCGTTTGGGAGACCTTGAAAACGGACGCAGAACAGACGAAAAACGTCTGCGCCAGTCAACTGTAAAGCCAACTCTCGATGCAGTACCGGGAGATTTGAGCCTGTGTATGCCGAAACGTCAGCTTGACAACATAATTGAAACTCTGCATGCGCTCGACAGCATTTCACCAGGTACCTCCAATTACGATACCCTGCTTTACGGCATAGAGTGCAAATACTATTCCGCGCGCCCTCTGTGCAATGAATTTGAAATAGACAAGTGCAAAGACATCTATGCTATCGGCGACGGTGCAGGCTTTACCCGCTCGCTTTCACAGGCGGCGGCAAACGGACTGTATGTAGCCGACAAAATATTGAATAAATAGTTTAACTTTAAGAAAACGGATTTAAAAATCCGTTTTCTTTTTATTTATTATTTTTGAAAAAATTTTCTTTTTATTGTTGTTATTACTCTTTAAACCATGTACAATAAATTAAAGAGAAAACAAAACGGTAAGGTGGGATATATAAATGTACATAAAAAACAATTCACCGCAGAGAAAGCACAGAATAAAAGCTGTGCTCAAAGAGTACGGAAAAGATGAAAGAAACTGTACAGCCGAGGACAGAGAGCTTGCCGACTGTACCGCACAGAAAACACTGGAAGCGGTAAAGAGCTTAAACGGAGGCAAAAAGAGCTCTTGGCAGTATGATGAATTAAAAATAGCAGTAGAAAACATGAGCGGTGGCGCAAATACAGTAATATATGACGATGTCGGAATGCCGAGCATAGTCGTGGCACTGCCAAAACAGCGCATATGCGATTTATATGAGAGCGACGACACAACCGTTCACCCTGCGTGGATAGTTGACGGAAAAATCTATGAGACAATATATGTTTCAAAATACATGAACTTTGTTAAAAACAACCGCGCCTATTCTCTGCCTATGTGCGACCCGCATACATATTTCACATTTGACGACGCAAACCAGTTCTGCTTAAATAAGGGCAGAGGCTGGCACCTTATGACAAACGCGTCATGGGCGGCTATTGCGGCGTGGTGCAAGAAGAACGGCACAATCCCGCGTGGAAATACGGCTATGGGTTATTCTCACGAAAAGCCGTTTGAAAAGGGCGTAGCTTCAAAGATGTTCTACCATGATGTACAGCTGACAAAATCGGGCAGCGGACCTGTAACATGGACGCATAATCACTCCGAGAGCGGAATATGCGATTTAGTCGGAAATATGTTCGAGTGGGTAGGCGGACTCAGGCTTATGAATTCAGAAATTCAGATAATCCCTGAAGCTACCTCCGCAATGTATTCTGAGGAAGCGTATAAAAAAGACAGCCGCCGTTGGAGAGCTATAACCTCATCTGGAGAGCTTGCCGCCCACCATGAACTTGACACATTAAAATTTGACGCAACAGTGCCGGGTGACAGCTTTGAGCACGACCACCTTTTAAACGGCGTGCCGATACTCTCAACCGAGCTTAAAAACAAAAGCTACACAGGAGAGCACATAAACGGAAATCAGGGATATGTTGAGTGCCGCTTTTCCGAGCTCAAAGCAGAAAACGGACTTAAAGTACCCGATATTCTAAAATACCTCGCCGTATTCCCCGACGAAAACTGCACCGAAAAGGACGGTATATTCGTTGTAAGAAATTACGGTGAAAGAGTTGCCGTAAGAGGCGGCAAGGCGTGGAGCCTTGACAGAGCAGGTCTCAACGCACTGCATTTCTACAACCCGAGAACATATGATGGCAGCGCCACAATAGGCTTTAGATGCTCATATATAGACCTTTAAAGAAAAAATTAAGCGGGACAGAATTACTATAAATTCTGTCCCGTTTGTTTTTTGTTTTAATCAGCTTTATTTACTATCGTGTTATAAAAGTCACGCGCTTTTTTCAGGTTCTCCTCGGTAGGACAGCCCTTCGATATTCCTCCGACGAGCTTAAACGGACCGAAAGTATCAAAGCCCCTGCATGAGTATTCGCCTAAGATAACGGCATTTTTCTTCATCGCCTCATCTGCGGCAGATTTTGCACCAACTCCGCTTTTTAACCCGTATGTATAGACAAAGAACACCTTTTTATTTTCAGGGAGATTATTTTTTATAAAATCAATCAACGATTTGTGCATATCAAATCCGTATATACCCGAAGCAAAGCCTATTACATCGTAGCCGCTCAAATCTACATTTTTGTTTTTTAATATATCTATCAAATCGGCGTTTTGTCCGTCAGTCATCGTCTGTATTACTTTCAGCGTGTTTTTGTGGTGGTACGAGATGTAACATACAGCTGTTTTCATTTAAAATTCCTCCCTACAGTGTCTTTTAATAATCTATATTATACAGTGTAGCATAAGCAGATATAAAAAAATACATGACAGAAAATAATTTCTGCCATGTATTTTTATTTTATTTACTATTTAACACTTACAGTAAGCTGTGTGCCGTCATAGTCCACAACCATGCAGTCGTTCGGTTTCAAATCGCCGCTTATAATCTTTCTTGCAATAAGCGTCTCAACATGGCTCTGGATAAAACGTTTCATAGGACGAGCGCCGTACTGCGGGTCAAATCCGCTGTCAACTACATATTCCTTAGCCGCATCGGTAAGCTCAAACGAAAGCTGTTTTTCATTGAGTCTTTCCTGAAGCTTCTTGAGCATAAGGTCAACAATCTTCTTAATCTGCGGTTTTGTGAGCGGTTTGTAGAACACAATCTCATCAAGACGGTTTAAGAACTCAGGTCTGAAGTGCTGTTTTACAGTCATCTCAACGCTGTCCTGTGCTTCCTTGCTGATATTGCCGTTTTCGTCAATACCGTCAAGCAGGTATGTTGAACCGAGGTTTGATGTAAGGATAATGATTGTGTTCTTAAAGTCGACAGTTCTGCCCTGAGAATCTGTTACGATACCGTCATCGAGTATCTGTAATAGAATATTGAATACATCAGGATGAGCCTTTTCCACTTCATCGAACAGTACAACCGAATACGGTTTTCTTCTGACTGCCTCTGTAAGCTGACCGCCCTCCTCATATCCTACATATCCTGGAGGCGCTCCGATAAGTCTGGACACAGCGTGTTTCTCCATGTATTCGGTCATATCGATACGCACGATGTTGTGCTCATCGTCAAACAGCGTTTCAGCAAGCGCTTTGGCAAGCTCTGTTTTACCTACACCTGTCGGTCCGAGGAACAGGAATGAACCAATCGGACGGTTAGGGTCCTGTATGCCCGCACGTGAACGAATTATAGCTTCACTGACTTTCTGTACAGCCTCATCCTGACCGATTACACGGTTATGGAGTATTCCCTCCATGTTTAAGAGTTTTTCTCTGTCGCCCTCCATAAGCTTTGATACAGGTATTCCTGTCCATCTGCCTACGATTTTAGCAATCTCTTCTTCTGTTACTTTATCTCTTAACAGGGTATTTTCCTGTTTATCCTTGGCAATGTCCTCCTGCTCGCTGAGCTCTTTCTGGAGCTGAGGAAGTTTGCCGTATTTTAACTCTGCGGCTTTGTTAAGGTCGTATTCTCTCTGTGCTTTTTCAATCTGAGCGTTTACGCTCTCAATCTCCTCACGCAGGCTCTGAACTTTAGATATTGCCTTTTTCTCGTTTTCCCACTTAGCCTTCATTGCGTCAAATTGTGCACGCATGTCGGCAAGCTCTTTCTGTATTTCCTGCAAATGAGCTTTGGAAAGCTCGTCTGTATCCTTTTTAAGAGCCGCCTCCTCAATTTCATGCTGCATGATTTTTCTTGAAATCTCGTCCATCTCAGTAGGCATGGAATCAATTTCAGTCCTTATCATTGCGCACGCCTCATCGACCAAGTCTATTGCCTTATCAGGCAGGAAACGGTCTGTGATATATCTGTTTGAGAGAGTTGCAGCCGCGATAAGCGCCTGGTCCTGAATGTGTACGCCGTGGAATACCTCATAGCGCTCTTTAAGTCCTCTCAAGATAGCTATTGTATCCTCAACTGTCGGCTCATCTACCATTACAGGCTGGAATCTTCTCTCCAAAGCAGGATCTTTTTCAATGTACTGACGGTACTCGTCAAGTGTTGTCGCACCGATACAGTGCAGCTCACCTCTTGCAAGCATTGGCTTTAACAGGTTGCCTGCGTCCATAGCGCCGTCTGCTTTACCCGCTCCGACTATTGTGTGCAGCTCATCTATGAACAGGATAATCTGTCCTTCGCTCTTCTTAACCTCGTTGAGCACTGCTTTGAGTCTTTCCTCAAATTCGCCTCTGAACTTAGCACCTGCGATAAGTGAACCCATATCAAGCGAGAATATTGTCTTTTCTTTAAGTCCCTGCGGAACATCTCCCGCAACGATACGCTGAGCAAGTCCCTCTGCTATTGCAGTTTTACCTACACCAGGCTCACCAATCAAAACAGGGTTGTTCTTTGTTTTCCTTGAAAGTATCCTTATGACGTTTCTTATCTCGCTGTCACGTCCGATAACAGGATCAAGTTTTTGGTTTCTAGCCTTTTCAACAAGGTCTGTACCGTATTTTTTAAGTGCGTCGTATGTGTTTTCCGGAGAATCTGTTGTCACTCTTGTATTTCCCCTCACTTCCATAAGCACCTTTAAAAAGCTGTTTCTGTCTATATGGTATTTTACAAAAATACGTTTTAAAGGTTCCTGAGCGTTTTCAATAAGCGAGAGCATTATGTGCTCTACTGAAATGTATTCATCCTTCATGCTGTCAGCCTTTGACTGAGCGTCAGCCAAAGTTTTGTCAACACCCTGGGATATATAAATTTTTCCAGGTTCTCTGCCCGAACCTGTAACGCCCGGAATTTTATCAATTTCCGACATTATTTCGTTTTCTACACTGGTTGCTTCTATACCCATCTTTGATAAAAGCTGAGATATAAGACCGTTTTCCTGATTTATAAGCGCATAGGCAAGGTGAAGCTGTTCAATCTGCATATTGGCTTTCTGAATAGCCAAATTCTGAGCGCTCTGTATTGCCTCTAATGAACGCTGTGTAAAGTTCTGAGTATTCATAACAAAATCCACCTTTCTTTTCTTTAAAAGATTAAATTTATATAATCAAATCGGCATTGTTTAAATACCGCGTATATATCTTTTTGACATTCATTGGTTCAAAATCGGTAAAATACTGCTTCATGGCAACGTCAAGACATCTTATATACTCTGCTATTGCCTTTCCCAGTGTTTCCTCCGATATTCCTGTGCAGTCATCTGAAACTGCAAATTTTCTCAAATATCTTCCGTTATCTATCTTAAAGCTTGAGTTTGTTATTCTCTCTCCCCTGTGTCTTGTTGTTTCAATTTGAGCCCAAACTGTATAAAAGCTGTCGAGTATATCTATAAGCCCCTGCGACTGTGTTCGTGAAACAACCTTAATCTCGCCGAAAGCGTCGGTAAAATCTCTGTAAAGCTCCACCGAGTAGCGTATAGCAGGCTTGTATTTATACCTTAAAACGCTCCTTACCGAAAGCATTGAGTCAGACGGCTGAGTCTGTATCTGATACCCGTCGTTGGATAAAAGCACCGACACCTCGTCAAATATGTCCTTCATTCGCTTTTCAGGAGTTGTCAGAGAAACATATTCCGCCAAAACCTGATTTATCAAATTTGAACGGCTTGTTCCCATCCTGTATGCCATTTCGTCAACAGCTGCGACAACTCTGTCGCTTAAAACTAAGCTGTAAACACTTTTATCCATTTGATATCACCGTCCTTTCCTATTTTCTTGATTTTATTTTAATACGTTCAATATAATTTGTCAATTAAATTATTTAATTTTAATAACAAATTATTATTTTGTTAACAATTTATCTTATTTGACGAAGAGGAATATCACAGATATAATCTAAACAAACGACAGATAAATCGGAGGTGTGTTTCAATGCCTGAAAAAATACGTCTTGCCACTATCGGCACAGGATGGATAGCAGAAGCTTTTATAAAAGCCGCAAAACAAAGCGGTCTGTTTATACTCGAAGCTGTGTACTCGCGCAATATTGATAAAGCCGAAGAATTTGCAAAAAAACACGGTGCAAAACAGTATTTTGCCTCTTTGGACGATATGGCAAAATGTGAAAATATTGATGCCATATATATAGCTTCTCCAAATTCGCTCCACTATGAGCAGAGTAAGCTCTTTTTAAACGCTAAAAAGCACGTGATATGTGAAAAGCCCATAACTGTAACCGCTTCGCAGTATGAGGAGCTTTTTAGCATTGCGCAGAACAACAACCTTATTTATATGGAAGCGATAATGCCGCTGTACCTTGAGCAGTACAATATTATAAAGGAAAAAATCAAAGGCATAGGTAGAATAAACGGCGTTACACTCAACTTTATTCAGTATTCTTCAAAATATCCGCAGTACCTCGTGGGAGAGCTTCCGAATATATTTAACCCACAGTTCTGCACAGGCGCGCTTATGGATTTAGGCGTGTACTGCGTCTATGCGGCACATATTCTGTTCGGCACACCCGATAAAATAACCGCTTCAGCCTCATTTATGCCGAGCGGAGCAGACCACAGCGGTATTGCCGTACTTTCCTATGACGGTTTTGACGTTGTGCTCAATTATTCCAAGGTATCAACAAGCTTTCAGCTGTCGGAAATACGGGCTGACAGCGGTATAATAACTTTTGATTCGGTTTCCATACCGCAGAATATTTCGGTGTATGAGCAGAAAACGAAAGAGCTTATCTCAGAACACAATTATCCCATGGAGCACTATGAGGCAATGATACCCGAAGCCGTAAATTTCTATAACCGCATAAACAATATCGGCGGTACGGAATTTTATTCTTACGCTGACAAGCTCGCTCACGATGTGGCTCTGTCAATGCAGGAAATAAAAAAATCAGCGGGCATAAATTTTGCGCTGTAAAAAGAAAGGAAAACACAATATTGGTTGTTTACAGAGACATTAAACCAGATGAATTAAATCTAAAATTATTCGACAGCTTTATACGCAGGCAGGTTGTAAACGACTGTGTGCGCCGTGAAAACGGAAAATGGGTTGTTAAAAGCTGTCCTTTCATTGATGACTGGAGCCGTGATGACTACAAATTTCTTGTTGAGTGCCTTAAAAATACACTTAAAACAGGCGGATTTGTGCGCGGAGCTTTTATAGACGGAAAACTAAAGGGCTTTGTTTCGGTTGAGGGAATGCTTTTCGGAAGTCAAAAGCAATACATGGATCTCTCATCAATCCACATTTCACTTGACGCGCGAAAAAACGGTATAGGGCGAGAGCTGTTTTTATCGGCAAAGGAATTTGCAAAGAAAAAAGGGGCAGTAAAACTATATATTTCGTCCCACTCCGCTGTGGAGAGTCAGGCGTTTTACAAATCAATGGGCTGTGTTGAGGCTGAGGAATATAACCAAGAGCACGTTCAAAGAGAACCGTTTGACTGCCAACTTGAGTGCAGCCTTTAACTTAAACTAAAAAAGCATATCTGACTTTTGTAGTCAGATATGCTTTTTATTTTCATAAATTTACTTCTTTGCTCCGCACTCAGGGCACCATACATAGTCTACATATTCCTCGTACCAGCCCTGGTCCTCCTCGTGGGTAACCTCGGGAATTGTGTCATAAAGCCCACTGATAATTGAATGGTCGTTTGTGTATGTCGGCTGACCAAGGTCGTTGTAACCTTTAAACAGAGGGCAATTCTCCGGCTTAGACGCCATATTTATGGAATTTGGTGAGAGCGGTCCGCCGTTCATGTCATGATTCCATTCATTAAATCTGTCGGGATCACGCGTCTCCTCCCATTTGCCTGTGTTATACCAGTACATTCTGTAAAGTGTGTATTCCTTATACTGTTCCGGCTGATCGACAACGGTGACGATATTTTCATGCCAGCGTTTTGCTTTGTGTTCTGTCCATTTGTGTGTATGCGAACTTGACTGTGAAGCTGTACTCTGCGGCTTTGACGATGTGGAGGAATTTTTATTTGTGCTTGTGCTTGAGTTTGAACTTGTGCTCTTGTTTGTATTTGAGCTTTGATTTTGCTGTGAAGAGGAGGCTGTACTCTGTGTATTTGAGGACTGGCTCTCATCTTTAGCTTTCTGAGTATCCTTATTTTCCTCTGACTTTTCTTCCTGCTCCTGAGATGAAGTGGTATCACTATTCTGTTCATCTTTATTTTCATCATCTTTTACAGTCTCACTTGCAGACGTTGAAGATGTACTAACTTCGGATTTATCCTTTACTTCTGAAGCTTTGGAAGAACATCCCGAAATTACAGTCGTCATGGTTAATGTAATTATAACTGCCAAAGCCATTGATATAAATTTGTTTAAATAAAGTTTTTTCATAGCTCTTCTCCTCCCTATTTATCCTGATTTTGTGTATAGACAAAGTATGTAAAATCTGTTATCTGAAAATCTGTCAGGCCCTCGTAATCGCTCTCCAAAATTCCAGGATACCAGCTTGAAACAAACTCAGCTGTCTCTCCGGCATTTAATGTTCCTACATCTGCCGTCACCTTCTGAGGTGTGTCTCCGTATGCCTCTATTATTTTCGGATTACCCTCTTTATCCGTCAGTATGAATTTAAGGTCAATATATGTCCAGTCCTCAGAGGTGTTATTTGTAAGTGTTCCTACAACTCTGAGCTTTGTTCCTACTGCGTCATTCTGAGTGCGCTCCACATGAGCATCCAAAGTAAATTCGCCCTCTTTGGCTGTTTTTTCAACTCCGTCGTTTATGCCTTCAAACATGCCGCCTACAAAATCAGCGCCCGCTTCCGGACCTTTAAATAAAACAGTGGCACACACTCTAAGACTTGTACCCACAGTTGATGCGATTGTAGTTATTATATTTCCGGCGTCTGTAACAGTGAGTAAAAAGCACATTACACCGATAATGAAGCCTTTTTTGCTTCTTTTGATTGCCTGAGTATTTTTCTTCATGGCTTTCCAGCCGAATATTACGGCAATGACAGATAATATAAGCGCCGGTATATCAGGTAAAAATAAAGTCATGAAAAGATCCTGCTTCATACTCTCGCCTATGCTCTGCGGCGATACAAAAAGATTTTCCGGCTTTAAAAACCTGATTAAAACAATCAGTGACGCGATAATTGAAATCTTTGTAGGATTTCTTCTTATCCATGCTTTTGTTTTTTCTATGAAATTTCTTAACTTTACATTTGGCTGATTATTGTTCATCTTTTGTATCTACCTTTCTTTAACTTTACAGCTCAAGTAAAAACCTGTACCGTACCGAGTTTTTGTAAAAGAATTTTTATTTTTCTCTTTCTATTTACACTACTCAGACAATACAGGCTTTTAAAAAGTTTTATAAATTCAGAAAAATTTTTATATTTTTTTAATTTAACTCATTTAATTTGCCTGTATCGGAAACCTGAGTCCATTCAACAAGAGAATTTGATTTGCCGAATTGCTCTAATTCGGCAGTTCCGAAAGTAAATTCATAATCGGCGCTGTCAGATACATTTACACTGTCACCTGTCACCGATATTCTGTAAATATAAACATCGCCTGTTCCGCGCATGAAATCCTGCCGATACAACCCGTTATTATCGGATGCAATATAGAGCGCTTCAGCGGAAAATTCACCGCTTATCGGATAAAGCTCATACCCGCTTCCGTTTTTCTTGCAGCTAAATACACGGCAGTTGTTTGCAGTTACCGTATCCATTCTGTCAAGGAATTCCTGAGATACAATAAGCTCCGGGATACCGTCTGCGTTCATATCTGCGATAAAGTAATTATAATTTCCGGTAGGATTGCCCATATCGGAAAATCCGTAACCGTCAGCTCCTTTTGCCACATTGCTTAAAACTTCTGCATATAAGTCTTTTATTGATTTGCCACTACTTTCACTTTGTGAAGCCGTGCTTTCAGACTGTGATGACTGTTCGGTGGAGGATGTCTGAGCGCTTTGGCTCTCGCTGTTTTCCTGAGCAGTTTGGCTGACCTGCGAAATTTCTACAATTACATACTTTCCGTCAGCATTAGGCTTTAATACAGCCAGTTTATCGGACTTTTCTGTTTTTTTATTGCCGGAATCATATGTTGTTTTTTCGAATGTAAAATATATCTCCATTTTTTCATCGGTATATTCAGCCGATGTAATTGTTGCTGTGGCAACATAATTTAATGTTGCAGGGAAAAATTTTATATATTCTCCGTCAACGTCAATTCCGTTTTCGGTGTCCGTATCATTTTCCTCTGTAAATCGGTAGTCTGTAAACGAAGAAAACAGCCTGTTTGTGTCAGTAAGCGAAAATACCGACTTCCAGTTGCTGTCGGGGTCATACTCCTCTATATAACTTCCGCTCTCGTTCGGAGCCTGAGTAAGCGTATTTAAAATGAGTGTATAATCCGTTTCACTCAGCGAGTTTTCTGTCATCTCCTGAGGTCCGTATGCTAAAACAAACTGCATTTCCTCTTTGGTGAGATTTCCCGCAATCATCGACTCATAGTCGCTGTCGGTCATCTCTTTCGAAGTTTTTGCTTCTTCCTCCTGAATGGATGAACTCTGACTAACAGTGTTCTGCTGTGTCGGCTGTGCATTATTGCCGCTCAAATGAGTTGCACTGTAAAATATACCTCCGCCTATTACACATGCGCTTATAACCGCTACTGTTACTTTGCCTGCAACAGTGTGTATAAATGAGGTTTTAACCGCATTGGAGGATAATTTTGATACATTCTGAGCCGCGGAGCTAATCTGAGGCTGAGCGTTTGCACTCATCTTGCATACTTTTGAGAGAACTTTTTGTTTTAAGCTGTCTGAAACCAAATCAAAAGCGCCCTCTGCCGACATTGCAATCTCATCTTTTTTAAGCAGGAATATAAGCAGTGATACAGGTGCGGCACTGAACAGCTTGTAGCCCTTCTTCTGCATCTGTTCTGCCTTTAATTTTAGATTTTTTCTGCCGTAATTGAGCCTTGATTTTACTGTATTTTCGGAACAACCCAAGGTATCTGCAATCTGGCTTATTGACGCGCCCTCGATGTGGAACATCAAAATACATATTCTCTGTTCCTCGGAAAGCGAGTCTATCATCTCGTGCACAAGCTGAGTTGTCTCCTGTCTGGAATAGACAAGCTCAGGCTGGTTTTCTATATTTTCATCCTCTATTTCATATTCAAAGCTTTCGTCCTCGTTATTTACCGCAACGTCTGAAAACAACATAGGATTTTTCTTTTTCAGCGCATTCTTTGCAGTATTTGCAACAATCATACCGAGCCATCCTGCAAACGCTTCCGGCTGAGAGAGCGTATCAAGTTTTTGAAAAGCCTTTAGATACGCTTCCTGTAATACATCCTGTGCCGCTTCTTCATCTTTCATATATTGAAGCGCAAGATAGTATTTGCTCTTATATGTATTTTCATATAGAAATTCAAATCCTTTTTCATCACCATTTTTTGCAAGTTCTATTGCCTGAGTATAGTTCATCTTGTTTTTCCTCCTATTTTTCTGCATTGTCCTATTATAAATTCATACAGGCTGGTTTTCTTTTCACGGTCTTCTTTATATTCACTCATATCTTTTTTTACTAAGTTTAAGAACAACCGAATAAAACTGTTTTTATCCAAGCCAATCACCCCTTTTCCTACAACTAAGACAGTGCTCGGATTAAAAAAGTTTTATAAATTGTTCTAAAAATTCATCCAATGTTTATTTTAATCCCACATATAATTGCAGTCAATAAACATGCGCTTTTTACATAGCAATTAAATATTTTGTTGTATTTTTTATGAACGAATTGTTTTTATATTAAAAATTTGTTTTCATAAAAGTACACAATCATCTCAAAAAGTCACCATTCACTTAATAATAAATTATAAATCAAATAAAAAAAAACTCAAAATTATCGTCACTTCACTATCACAGAAAAAGGCTATAATTTCCTTAAAAAGTAAGGGAGTAAAGTTAATGGAATACAGTATTAAATGTGCCGAATATAAAGATTTACATTGGATTTTAGAGATAAAAAAAGCGTCTTTCAAGGATTATATCGACTCTCAGCCGAATATTTACCGTCAGAGAGATGTACTGTATACCGACGATTTTATATCCGTATATTTTAATAACGAAAATGCGTTTCCTATACTCTGCTTTGCAGACAATACCGCCTGCGGATTTATGCTTTGTAAAATAATCGATGTAAATTTGCCGATGATGCAGCCGAGAAAATATATTTATCTGGACGATATTGCCGTTATGCCTTAGTTCAGAAATCACGGAATAGCTTCGTTAATGCTCAGAACACTTGAAAATTTAGCTGTTGAAAAAAATATTGACACAATCGAGCTTGCAGTGCATCTAACAAATACAAACGCACTGAGCCTGTATAAAAAATTCGGATATGCGGTGAGGACATACCGCATGGAAAAAAAGCTTAAACCATTATCACAAAACTGTTAAAAGGACAGCTCAAAAAATAAATGAGCTGTCCTTTTTTAATTTTCTTATTAAACTCATACTGCATAATTAAAGCATATTATCTTTTCATTATGTAGTACAATTCAATAAGGCATATTTGTCTGTATATTCTGCTCTTCCAACCCAAAGCTTACGCTTAAAGCTCTGTCAATCTGCTGCATAGAATTTATATCAAGCCGTCCTGTCTTTTCTTTCAGACGTTTTTTATCAATCGTGCGTATCTGTTCTAAAAGGACTACCGAATCCTTTGCCAGACCGCACTCGGCTCCGTCCACCTCTATATGTGTGGGGAGCTTGTTTTTTTCTCGTTTACTGGTTATTGCCGCAGCTATAACAGTCGGGCTGTATTTATTTCCTACATCATTTTGTACTATCAAAACGGGTCTTACTCCGCCCTGTTCCGAACCGACAACAGGACTCAGATCCGCATAATAGATATCTCCTCTTTTTACACTCACGTATATCACGCTCCGAATTTGATATCATTTTATCTTTCTCCTCTATATTGCCCTGTTTTCAGAAATCTAATCGCACATATAATACTTTTTAAAAATATCCGCTTTAAACAATAAAGGACGGCGCTGCATTTACAGTGCCGCCCTCTATCATTTTATTCATTTAACACTTAATATGATAAAAGTTTTTTATATAACCTCAATCTGCACACCGCGCATGCAGTCAAGCGCCTGTGTGTTCTGCTGTTTGTCCATACAGTCTGTGGCTGAGCTGTCCACTATTACCCTGCACTCAGGGTTTGCCGCTTTGAGCATTACCGCATTGGACAAAACGCATATATTTGAAACAAGTCCGCAAACCTCTATAACGTCAAACTGCTCCTTTAAAGCATATAAAAACAACTCACTGCTTCCGAATGCCGTTTTTTTAAATATGATGTCCTCTTTACGCACTTCTTTTGCAGTTTCTCCGTAAATCTCCCAGCCCTTTGTGCCCTCTATGCAGTGCGTTACAGGCAAATTTTTGCCCTCCTGTGTCTGAAGATAATCTTCACCGTGTGTATCCATTGTAAATGCTATCCGAGCGCCTTCTGCTCTGTATTTTCTTATCTTTTCGGATATAACTTTATCGAGCTTTTCAGCTCCGTCGAATCCGAGCGAACCGTCTACAAAATCATTTTGATAATCTACAACTACAAGCATTTTTTTCATAAATAAACACCGTCCTTTAAGTAAAGCTTTCGTTTAATAAATTATATCCTCAAGTTTAAATTTAATCAATCAGCACAAAATATAAATTCGGTTACATAGCCGTCGAATAAAATTCAAATATTATATATTAAAAAGTCTTATTTTATATATAATATACATATATGGATATGTTCGCAATTTTTATATTGAAAGGACGGTCAAAATGAAACGAACACTGTATTATAACGGCAATATCCTCACAATGGACAACGACTGCCCCACCACTCAAGCTGTTCTCGTGAGCGACGGTATAATAGAAAAAACAGGCACTTTTGAGGAACTTTATGAATACAGCCCCGCCGACACTGAAATTTTTGATTTAAACGGGCACACCTTAATGCCGTCATTTATAGATCCCCACAGCCATATAACCTCTGTTGCAAGAACTCTCGAATTAGTACAGCTCTCGGCTGTCACATCGTTTGACGACATTATAGAAGAGTTTAAAAAATATATTCAAAAAAAAAAACCAAAACCGGGAGAATGGCTTATAGGCTTCGGCTATGACAACAATACCCTAAAGGAGCACCGCCACCCGACAAAAGAGCTTTTGGACAAAATATCAAAGGAAAATCCCGTTATGATAACCCACACATCGGGACATATGGGAGTTTTAAACTCAGCCGCCCTGCGTGAATGCGGTATAATCTCCGCTACACAGGCGCCCGCTTCAGGAGTTATAGGCAAGGACGAAAACGGCGAACCGAACGGTTATCTTGAGGAGACGGCGTTTATCTCCATAACCTCAAAAACACCAGCTCCGACGCTTGAAAAACAGCTCGAACTCCTCTCTAAAGCGCAGGAAATTTACCTTTCAAACGGTATCACCACCATTCAGGACGGAATGGTAAAGGAACCTGAATTTTCACTTTTAAAGACAGCCGCTCAAAAAGGTTTGCTCAAAGCAGACGTTGTAGGCTATGCTGACATGAAAAACGCAGCCTTTATATATGACGATAACCGAGAATACCACAGATACAACGGCAAATTCAGACTCGGCGGATATAAGATATTCTTAGACGGCTCGCCTCAGGGTAAAACTGCATGGCTTTCTCAGCCGTATGAAAACTCCGACGGGTACAAAGGCTATCCTGTCTACTCCGACGATGAGCTGACTGATTTTATAGATAAAGCGATAAAAACCGACACACAGCTTTTGGCTCACTGCAACGGTGACGCCGCCTGTCAGCAGTATATCGACTGCACACTCAAAGCGTGCAAAATAAATAAAGTTTCCCGTCCGCTGACATATTTTAACCGTCCCGTTATGATACACGCTCAGCTGCTCAGGCGCGACCAGTTAAGCTCTGTCAGAGAGCTTGGAATCACTCCGTCTTTCTTCGTAGCGCACACCTATTACTGGGGTGATATTCACATTGAAAATTTAGGAAAAGAACGCGCGGACGAGATAAGCCCTGCGAAGAGCGCGTCCAAAAACGGTATAATTTACACATTTCATCAGGACAGCCCTGTAATTATGCCTGATATGCTCCAAACAGTGTGGTGCGCTGTGAACAGAAAGACAAAGAGCGGTGTTACCCTCGGCGAAAATGAACGTGTAAGCGTTTGGGAGGCTTTAAAGGCAGTAACTGTAAACGCCGCATATCAGTACGGGGAGGAATATAAAAAAGGTACGATAACGCCGTCAAAATGCGCAGACCTTATAATACTTGATAAAAACCCGCTGACCGTGCCAAAGGACGAAATAAAGGATATAAAGGTTTTAATGACAATAAAAGATGGCAAGTGTGTATATAAAAAATGAGAAAAATAAACTGCACTTTTTTTGTGTACTTTATTGACAGAGTATAATTTAAGAGTTATAATACACTCATAGACACCCCTAGGGGGTATGGGTGTATTTTTTATAATCTTAAACGGAAAGGAACGTGCAGTATGAAATCCGCAAGGTTATCTGTTACGGGAATGACATGCTCTGCGTGTTCGGCTCATGTGGAAAAAGCGGTAAACGCGCTCGACGGAGTGTCCTCTGCCGCTGTCAGCCTTATGACAAACAGCATGTCAGTAAAATATGACGAAAAAAAACTTAGTATTGACGATATTATATCCGCTGTTAAAAAAGCAGGATACGGCGCTTATGAAAAGACAGACAGCGCAAACACTGCTAAATCCGCAGACACAAAAGACCCTGTTTCGGAGCATTTAAAGGAGCTCAAAACAAGACTTATAGTATCATTTATCTTTTTGATACCTCTATTCTATGTCTCAATGGGTCACATGATGGGGCTTCCCCTGCCGCATTTCTTACACGGGGATAAAAACGCGGTATCGTTTGCATTTTTGCAGTTTTTATTGACTTTACCGATACTCTATATAAACAGAAGCTATTTTAAAGTTGGCTTTAAAACTCTGTATCACCGCGCTCCGAACATGGATTCACTCATTGCGATAGGCTCATCCGCCGCTGTTATATACGGAATAATCGCGCTGTTTAAAATCGGCTCAGCAATTGGTTCAGGCGATATGGCTACCGTTTCACGCTATTCAATGGATTTATACTTTGAATCCGCAGGCATGATACTAACCCTGATAACTCTCGGAAAATATCTTGAAACTCGCTCAAAGCAAAAGACATCTGAGGCAGTGTCAAAGCTCGCCTCTCTCTCGCCTAAATTTGCAACTGTCATAAAGGACGGCGCTGAGACAACAATCCCGACAGAACAG
>CALXEM010000030.1 GCA_944387335.1 uncultured Clostridia bacterium
AAGACCGCAAGCAGATGTACGGAGAATATCCTCATCGTGGAGAGCCATCTGGATTTTCTCGTAGCAATATTTATCGTGCATGTAGTGAATGATGTTAAGTGTGCTGATGTAGAGCTTGGAGAGCCACTCGCAAACAGCGTCAAACTTAGCAACAACCTCATCGTAATCGAGGTACTCACCAGTTACAGGAGCGAGCATTGGTCCGCACTGTACGCCGTAACGCTCATCTTTACAGCCGTTGAGAGCATAGAGAAGAGCTTTAGCAAGGTTAGCACGTGCTCCGAAGAACTGCATCTGCTTACCGATACGCATAGCAGATACGCAGCAAGCGATACCGTAGTCATCGCCGAATTTCTGAATCATAAGGTCATCGTTCTCATACTGGATAGAAGATGTTTTGATAGAAACCTTAGAGCAGAAGTGTTTAAAGTTGTCAGGGAGACGTGTGCTCCAGAGAACTGTCATGTTTGGCTCTGGTGCAGGACCGAGGTTTGTGAGTGTGTGCAGGAAGCGGTAAGACATCTTTGTAACCATGTGTCTGCCGTCGAGGCACATACCACCGATAGACTCTGTGATCCAAGTTGGGTCACCTGAGAAGAGCTCATCGTAAGCAGGTGTTCTGAGGAAGCGAACCATTCTGAGTTTCATGATGAAGTGGTCAACAAACTCCTGAATCTGCTCCTCTGTGTAAACACCAGCCTCAAGGTCGCGCTGTGCATATACATCGAGGAATGTAGAAATACGGCCTATGGACATTGCAGCACCATTCTGCTCTTTAACAGCAGCAAGGTATGCAAAGTAGAGCCACTGAATAGCCTCTTTTGTATCCTTAGCAGGAGCGGAAATGTCATAACCGTAAGACTCAGCCATAACTTTAAGCTCTTTGAGGGAGCGGATCTGCTCGGAGATTTCCTCACGAAGACGGATTGTTGGAGAGTCCATGATATCGAAAATAAGGTTCTTTTTAGCCTGCTCTTTTTCTTCGATGAGCTTATCTACACCGTAGAGAGCTACACGACGGTAGTCACCGATGATTCTTCCACGGCCGTAAGCATCTGGAAGACCTGTGATGATACCTGTGTGACGAGCGAGTTTCATCTCATCTGTGTAAGCATCAAAAACACCGTCATTGTGTGTTTTTCTGTATTTGAATACATTTTCTACTGCTGGGTCCATCTTCTTGCCATATGTCTCAAGAGAAGAACGAACCATACGGATACCACCGAATGGCATAATAGCACGTTTTAAAGGTGCATCTGTCTGAAGTCCTACGATTGTCTCGAGGTCTTTGTCGATGTAACCTGGCTTATGAGCGGAAATTGTGGAGATTGTCTTTTCGTCGATGTCATAAACACCGCCGCGAGCACGCTCCTCCTTCATAAGGTCTGCTACTTCTTTCCAAAGTTTTTCTGTGTTGCTTGTAGGTGCGGCAAGGAAGCTATCGTCACCATCATATGGTGTGTAGTTTGCAACTATAAAGTCGCGAACGTTGATCTCTTTCTGCCAAACGCCTTTCTTAAAGTCCATCTTTCTTCCTCCTTATATTTTACACCGATTATATTTAAAATCGATGTACGGATAGCTGATTGATTACATTTAATATTATACTAAATTAGTATTCATTTGTCAAAGTAAATTTCCAAATTTTTATACATACTGTGGCAACAAAATACCAAGTATGGTATAGCCGCAAAATACCAATTACAATTAAATGTGTTTTATAAATAAATTATACATAACATTATCGTATCTTGTCAAAAAAAATAGTGTGTAAACAATATTCCTCAAACAAAACATTTTTATATACTTTTTATAAATAATGGCAGTATCGAGCAAAATAAAGCTCAATTTTTATTAAAATTAAGCAGCGATAAAAAAACAGAGGGTGAAAGCGCCCTCTGTTTTTTGTCTGCTTTCCGTATAATAACCGTGGATTAAGAATTAAAGTCCGTTAGGATTATTTTTTGTAAAGTTCCAGGAATGAGCACACATATCATCGAGGTTATATTTAGCTTCCCAGCCAAGCTCTCTCTTAGCTTTAGAAGCGTCGGCATAACATGTACCGATATCACCAGGACGGCGAGGATCGATCTGATAAGGAACATCCTTTCCGCAAGCTTTGGAGAATGCTTTGATAACATCGAGAACGCTGTAGCCGTTTCCTGTTCCGAGGTTATATGTGTTTACACCTGTGCAGCTCATAGCTTTATCAACTGCTTTGAGGTGACCGTCAGCAAGGTCGCATACGTGGATATAGTCACGAACACCTGTGCCGTCCGGTGTGTCGTAGTCGTTACCGAATACGTGTACAATAGGGAGTTTGCCTGCTGCAACTCTTGCAACATATGGGAGAAGATTGTTAGGAATACCGTTTGGATCCTCTCCGATAAGTCCGCATGGATGAGCACCGATTGGGTTAAAGTATCTGAGAAGAACAATGCTCCACTCATTATCTGAAATATAGAGGTCACGGAGAATCTGCTCTATCATAAGCTTTGTTGTACCATATGGATTTGTTGTTCCGCCTACTGGCATATCCTCGCTGAACGGAGCTTTGTTGCTCATTCCGTATACTGTTGCGGAAGAACTGAATACTATCTTCTTACAACCATATTTAGCCATTACCTCACAAAGAATGAGTGTGCTTGTTATATTGTTGTGGTAATATCTGAGCGGGATTGAAACGGATTCACCAACTGCTTTGAGTCCAGCAAAGTGAATTACGACATCAATTTTATTTTCCTCAAAGATTTTTTCAACTGCTGCACGGTCAAGAAGATCGTTCTCATAAAACTTAACTTTTTTGCCTGTGATTTTCTCTACACGTCTTACAGCCTCAACCTTAGAGTTTACGAGATTGTCGATAATAATAACCTCATCGCCTCTGTTGAGAAGCTCAACACATGTATGGCTTCCAATATATCCTGCGCCGCCTGTTACCAGAATTGCCATGATATCATCTCCACTTTCTGTTTTATTTTCTAGACTAATAATACATCAATTTTGCTTAAAAATTTTATGTTTTCAAGCACTAACATTATGTTTTTGATGATTATTTTTCCTTATCTAAAGTATATTAAAACTAATAGCCTATGTCAACAATGCACAAGGGGCAATAGATGTTAATTTTCAACGAAAAATAATGAAATTTTTATTATAAATTAAATGTATTTTAGTCGAATTAGTTTATTTAAAAAGGCTTTTAGTAAAACAAAATTTGTGTTAGAATATCATTAAACTTCAAACTGAAAGGATGATTTTGGTGTCTGGTAGTTCAAATATAACTTTTGACGATATACGTAGCAACAAGGACATAAAAACATATATAAAACGTGCCGATGAAACTCTCATTGCACTGGGTTACACCGAGCATTCCTTTGCACATGTGGGAAAATGTGCACAGACTGCCCACGATATTCTGACTTCTTTAGGATATGATGAAAGAACAGCCGAGCTTGCAAGAATAGCAGGATATATGCACGATATAGGCAATGTAATCAACAGAGTTGACCACGCACAGAGCGGCGCTGTAATGGCATTCCGTATACTAGATAAAATAGGAATGTCCGCTGAGGAAATTTCAACGGTAATCACAGCGATAGGCAATCACGACGAAGGCACAGCCGTACCTGTAAACCCTGTTGCAGCAGCACTTATTCTAGCGGACAAGAGCGATGTTCGCCGCAGCCGTGTAAGAAACAGGGATATTACCTCATTTGACATACACGACCGTGTAAACTACGCCGTTGTTGAAAGCGACTTAAAGCTTGACTGCGAAAAAAAGACAATATCGTTAATCCTTCAAATTGACACAGAAATAACCGCTGTTATGAGCTATTTTGAAATATTCTTAAACCGTATGGTTCTCTGTAAAAAAGCTGCTGAATTTTTAGGACTTCAGTTTAAGCTCTATATAAACGGCATGAATATTATGTAGTATAAATAATACAGCACATAAAAAGGTGAAAGCATAAACCGCTTTCACCTTTTCTTATTTTAATTCGTCAATTTTTTAGAATTTTTAATCCAGAACGCAAATCCGAACAAATCAGCACAGAACCAGCCTATCGGTATTGCCCACCACACGGCTGAAAGTCCTATGACAGGCGCCAGCGTATATGCCAGCACAACTCTGAGTCCCAAAGAAATAACTGTGAGCACAATGGACATCTGAGTCTTTGCAAGACCTCTGTAAAGTCCGTAAAGCATAAACAGGTATCCGATAAAACAATAGAATACGGAAACAACTCTCAAATAACTTGCACCGACCTCTATTACAGCTGTGTCCGAAGCGTCTACAAAAATGGTCATAAGCTGTGGAGCAAATATAACTACACATATGGATATTACAGCACAAAATAGTGTATCAAATACAACCGTCCAACGTATGCCCTTGCGTATTCTGTCATACTCCCCCGCTCCGTTGTTCTGTGCAATAAATGTAGAAAATGCGTTTCCCAAATCCTGCACAGGCAGATAAGCAAATCCGTCTATCTTTACAGAGGCAGCAAATCCTGCCATAACAGTAACACCGAAGCTGTTTATAAGTCCCTGCACCATGAGTATGCCGAAATTCATTATCGACTGCTGTACGCTTGCCAAAACAGAATTTTGCGCAATCTCCGAGAAAATGCTTTTATCTATTTTAAGATGTAAAAATGCAGTCTTTATATTCTCCACCTTTTTAAAGCAGTAAATTCCCGTTAAAACAGCTGACACGCACTGTGCTATGATTGTTGCAAACGCTGCACCGAAAACACCCATTTTAAGTGGTAAAATGAATACAACATCGAGTACAATATTTAAAACAGCCGCTATAATCAGCGTATATAACGGCACTTTGGAATTTCCCAAGCTGCGCAGCACTGATGCAAAGTAGTTATACAAAAACGAAAATATCATACCGCCGAGTATAGTCAGTGTATAAATTTTTGTATCGTTAAAAATATCGTCAGGTATCATTAAAAGCTTTAAAATAGGATTTAAGAATATTATTGCCGCGGCATTTACGCATACTGTAACAATACCTATAAACAAAAACGAAGAAGAAAAGCTAAGACGGAGTTTTTCTCTGTCATCAGCGCCAAAATAATATGAAAACACCACACCGCTGCCCATGCAAAGGCCGAGTATGACCGATGTCAAAAACACCATCAGAGTATATGAAGCTCCAACAGCCGCCAAAGCATCAGAGCCTATAAATTTGCCGACTATTATACTGTCAACAATCTGATAAAGCTGCTGAAACACATTGCCGAGCATCATTGGCAGCGCAAATTTCAGCATAGATTTTCCAAGATGTCCTTTTGTAAGATCTCCCAAAATTTCAACCCCAATTTAATTTTTTACAGACATTAAAAACTGCCGCAAATAAATCACCTTTGCGGCAGTCTCATTATTTTAAAGGTTAGTACTTATTTTGAAAAACAAGTGTCATTCAAAATATTCATACAATGTGATACAAAATAATCATAAAGATGTTCAGCCATCTGCTGTATCGGCTCATTGTCCTCAACCTGACAAAGCTCGGCAAAGGCTTTTCCGATATTTACAGACGGAGTCTCGCTTCTTACAGCTATCAGATAAAGTGAAAATGCACCCGAGGCATTCATCTCATCATAAAATTCAGGCTCAGTATTTTTTATCTCATCATAAAAGACATTAAGCGCTGCCTGAGATAACAGCTGATTCGGACAATTTTCATCGAGAATTCGGTCAATTACAAAGCAGAAAAGTATTCTTCTGTGCTTTGCCATAAGCAGTGATTCTGTTTCACTCAATCCAAAAAGATAAGTTCCGTTTTTATCGAGTATATCACTTGCGAAAAGCTTACCCAATGAATGGGCTTTTGCCATATTGCCGTTTTCCTTTTCACGCACATATTCTTGGGCAGCATCATCTCCGCCGTCGTCCACAGGTATGTTTTGCCCGGGCTGAGGCATAATCTTCATATCGGAATCATCGCCGCACATGCAGAGCTTAATATTGTTTTTTTCCTGAATATTGCTGTAATAATAAACTAAAGCTAAAATAAACGCTGCAATAAAACAGCTCAACATAACTATACACCCCTAAATCTTCCTTTAAAATAAAAGGAAGATATTTTTTATCTGTGCTTAAACTATGCCTGTGATGCCATCATCTCTTCAAGAGCAGTTGCAAGCTGGTCCGGACATGATGAATTTTTCATACCGCATTTTATGCCCTTAACTCTCTTTATAACGTCATCTACACGGCATCCCTCAACAAGCGCTGCAATTCCCTTTGTATTTCCGTTGCAGCCACCGTCAAATTTTACTTTTTTAATTATTCCGTCCTCAACATCTATCTCAATGCTTCTTGAACAAACGCCCTTTGTTTTGTAAGTATACTTCATAATAAACCTTCCTTTAATTTTATTTTTTTGAACTTAATTCAAATATTCTGTTTATTGAATTTTCCTGTGTTATACATGTAGCCAAAGGATTAACCTTAGACGTGTAGTAACCGTGAAAGTCAGTTCCGCCTGTGATAATAAGATTTGCTTCATCTGCAATGCGCTTTATTTCAGCCATGTCCTCTTTTGAGTTTCTCGGATGGTACATCTCAACTCCGTCAATGAGCTTTTTCTCAGTAAGTTCCTTGAAAAGGTCCATTGATTTATATGTCGTTGGATGAGCCAAAACAGCAACAGCACCTGACGAATGTATTAAATCCAAAGCTTTGTATACATCAGGGTACTCAACATAGCTGTAACATCTGCCCGTCTTTTCGTCAAACAAATCCTTCATCAAATCTCCGCATATTTTGCTGTCATATCCCAAATCCATAAGCGCATGTATTACATGCTGTTTGTATATGGACTGGCTGCCGGAATAATATCTTGCGATATGCTCTGCTGTAACCGGATAGAGCTGCATAACCTTTTGTATCATCTCCATACCGGCCTGTGTTCTGCGCTTTAATGTATATTTGCACATTCTCTCCAGTCTGTCCGGATTTTTAGGAAGATAAGCCAAAATATGAACTTTTCTGGAGCGCTTTGAGTCAATAGCAGAAAACTCAACTCCATCAATTATTCTGACACCGTATCTCGCGCCCAATATCTCTGCTCTTTTTACAGAAGCTCTTGTATCGTGGTCGGTTATAGCCAAAAAGTCAAGTCCCGCACGTTTGGCATAAAACACTATTTCATCGACAGACATAGACCCGTCAGACGCTTTGGTGTGGCAATGTAAATCACCTATCAATTATATCCCGCCTTTCCATACCTAGGTATCCGCCTATGTTCATCCCACAATGTCAAATCTCTCTGAATTTTTATACGCTGTCATATCAACATTTCAGGCGTACACACAACAAGTATATTATATTATACACCTTTTAAAGCTTTTCTGGCAATACGTTTTACCATATTTTGCCTATGTGCTGTATGTTTTTCATATTAAATCATATGCTTTATGTTGCACATACAGTATCAAAATATGAATTTTTGTGCATTATTTGAAGCTTTATACAAAATAGTAATATAAAAACCATCAGCGTTTAAAAATGCTTTAATATAAATATTATCATATTCCCTTTTAATTTTCCAATGCCAAACAATAAATAAGCAGCCGCAATTTATAACGGCTGCTTATCTTTAAATTAAATATATTCATTAAAAGGCTTTGTCCGTGCAAAACAGTTCTTTTGCTTTTTCGTTTAAAATTTATTTTCCGAGACGTTTTTTTATCTGCTCTGTTACCTTTGTAACGGTCAGAACAATAATTATCTCTATCGGGAATAATGCGAGCGTCTTTAAAACTCTTGCAGGCAGCAGCAAAAGTCCGGCTTTATTGTACATCATCGAAAGCCAAACCGTATTCAAAACGATGTGTACAACCAAATCAATTACAAGCTGTGTTATAAGTATACGCCAAAACGATACTTTTCTTCTGTAAAATGATATACCGTAAATCGTTCCGGTTAAAATTGCGCTCACTGTAAAGCCGGGGAAAAATGCACCCGTAGGCTTTATTAAAAATTTAAGTATATCCACGCACACAGCTACAACTCCGCTGACGGCAGGACCGTACATTATAGCGGCAACTATATACACTGTAAACACAAATGTTATCTGTATAAAATCGCTTACCGGAATTGTGAAAAACTGAAGCAGCGCGCCGACTGCCGAAAGCATTGCGGCAGTAGCTACAACCGATACCTTCTTAAATTCGGACGCCGACTGTGCATAGCCTAAAAATTGTGAAATTCTGTTCAAACCAAGGTTTTTCAAGGAATAATACCTCCTTTTGATATTATTGCTACAAAAGAGGCATTACCCCCAATATGTAGCAGCGGGATGCGACAAATGTACCGCAAGCCGTTTGGCTATTCGTCCGCTCGGCAACTCCCCGTCCGAGCGACACTTTAGCGCATTTTTGCGCAACGCACATTTACCTACTCTGCTAAAGACCTTTTTTGTTTGAACAAAGTCCTTTTAACTGACTATATTATATTTTAAAATACTGCTTTTTTCAATAGAGTTCGTCTCGTAAGTTAAAAAACCGTTATCTTTTATATATTTACGCTTATTGAGTGACTTTTTTCGTGTGACTCGAAGATAGCGTCAACCACTTTCATAACTCTCAGGCACTGCTCAGGTTTTACAATAAGCTCTGCTTTGCCGTCAAGCACTGCGGCAATATTTCTATAAAAGTTTGTCCAGTCAGCCTCTACCTCAGGCAGTTCGAGCTGTTCTGTTGTCTCCTCAGGACGCGGAGCCATTGTTCTTGTAGGACCTGCGGAAGTATATACTATTACGTCCTCCCATGCAAGCTCATCGTTGTTTGCAAGTTTTACAATTTTACCGTCGCAGTCCCAGTTTTCAACTACTGCTGTGCCCTCTTTGCAGCATACGTGCCATCTAGGCTGATTTATAAAGCAGTTTGTAGCAACCTCAACGAGATATGAAACACCATTTTCAAATTTAATCATTGTCTTGAAGTTGTCGTCAACCTCTGGAGTGTGAATGGAGAAAAGGTGTGCGTCGATATCCACAACTTTGGAATCAATCATATCGAGCATCTGGTCGAGAAGGTGGATACCCCAGTCAAGCACCATTCCGCCGCCGTTTACTTTATAGCCTCTCCAGCCGTGAAGCGGTCCTCTTGAACCCTGAACTCTGCTCTCTATATAATATGGCTCGCCTATTGTCTTATCGCTGAGAATTTTTTTGATTATCAGATAGTCCTTATCCCAGCGGCGGTTCTGATGAACGGAGAAGAGCTTTCCTGTCTCTTTTGCAACTGCCATTATCTCCTCAAGCTCTGAGGAAACTATTGTTACAGGTTTTTCGCTGATTACGTTTTTGCCTGCGCGCATAGCTTTGATTGCAATATCCTTGTGGAAGTTATTCGGTGTAGCTATTGTAACTATGTCTATTTCAGGGTCGTTTAAAACTGCGTCAAGGCTCCCGTATGTTTTGAGTCCGAGAGAAGCCGCTGTATCCATTGGCTCCTGACGTACGTCATATACGCCTTTTACCTCAACCTCGTCTACTCTTTTGCTGACATTTTCATAATGCCATGTGCCCATTCCGCCAAAACCTACTATTGCAAGTTTATGTGCCATTTTTCTCACCTTTCCTTTTAATTAAATATATTATGTAATCGTTTACATATATCAACGGTTAGTATTATATTATGTTTTCTATTTTGTGTCAATAAATTGCAAATTAAAAAATAATATTTTTCTTTTAGAATTTCCCATAATAACGTCAATTCAATTTGCGGCATTTATTTCAAATACTAATATGCACCTTTTTGATGTGTATGCAGAATGATTATCAATATAAATGTAAACACTTTTAAACCACTTGTATTATGAAATCAACCGACTATCTCAAATCGATTGAAACTACGCTCTGCCTTATATATAATTTCATTGTAAATGATAAATGAAGAGGTGATTGTCATGCAGGTTGAAATAAAAATCGACAGTTCATATACTGACCCTAAAATAATTATACTTACCGCTTCAATGACTGAGGATGTGAGCAGGATAGTAAAAACACTTTCAGAAAATACATCACAAATTATTTCCGGTTATAAAGACGAAAAAATTGAGATACTGGACCCAGGCGATTTAATTCGAGTTTATGCAAATTCCGGAAAAATTATTGCAGTGACTAATAAGGGCGAATATATATTGAGGCTCAGATTATATGAGTTAGAAAAGCAATTACCATCTAACAAATTTATTCGCATATCAAATTCAGAGATTATAAATTTAAAAAAGGTCAATAATTTTGACTTGAGCTTTACAGGTACAATTTGTGTTAAATTGTCGAACGGAACAACAACTTATGTATCCAGACGCTATGTTGCTAAACTCAAAAAAATATTGGGGATATGAGGTGAATATTATGAAAAAGAAAGTCATCAAACGAGCCTTTTTAGGCTTCCCGCTTGGAATTACAATGGGATATTTAATCACAATCGTGCTTTCTCTTGTATGGGCAAACGGATATTACATGTCTTGTGTACCTGCACTTATATCAATTATGGGCAGTGAAATAAACGCAGTTATTTTACAAACAGTTCTCTGCGGAATATTGGGCGCAGGATTTGCAGCAAGTTCGGTAATATGGGAAATGGACAACTGGAGCATTGTAAAGCAAACAGGAATTTATTTTTTAATTGTTTCGGTAATAATGCTGCCAATCGCTTATTTCACATATTGGATGGAACATAGCCTTGCAGGATTTTTGACATACTTCGGAATTTTTGTCCTGATTTTTATAATTATATGGCTCATACAGTTTATACTTGGAAAACACAGTGTAAAACAAATGAATAAAAGGCTATCCCAAACAGGTAAATAAAAATGCGGCATTTAATGTGTATTGACCAAAGTGATTATTTAAAGATATAAAAACGCGAAAAGATACTTTATATTAAAAACAATAAAGACGACAGATAAAAGCGGTTATCCTTTCTTTTAAAGGATAACCGCTTTTTTATCGATTAAATATAGTAATTAAAGTGAGATTTTGTTTACGAAGTTTGTCTTTACAATCTGAACAGAGGTCTTGTCAAAATCTATATGGCGCTGTAAATATACCTTTTTGTCCTCGGTAAACTTTGAAATCTTAAAGACTATCGGCTTGCCCGACTTAATTGTGTCTTTAAAACGTCTTAAGCCTATTTCAACAGGGACACCCATATTAAAGAAATCGTGTACAAGCATCTCGTCCGAATAAGCCTGTATTACATCTCCATGTATTTCGAGCATTATGCGTACATCGTGCACATCGTCCAAAATGTCAGGATTTACGCTCAGCTCATACTCATCGCACTCAGACGGATTATCTGTAAACAGGAATTTTGTAAAGAAGTTTTCTCCCGTTATCTGCGGTGCGCGTTCTTCTATTTTTTCAACCCGT